>JAFEBB010000030.1 GCA_018266075.1 Deltaproteobacteria bacterium
TGCTTCGGGGCACCGCAGTCGGTGCCGAGACATTCGGGGTTGTCCGAGCCGGCGTGGGAGACCCGGGGAACCATCGTGAGGGCCACAGCGAGCGCGGCGGCCAGACAAACTTGAGTTTTCATTTTATCCACCTCGGCAGGGGGCCGTGTGGATGGCTTTAGCAATCGCGGGGCCAGGCAAAAAACCCTGAGATTTCTGCGCAGAAGGGTGTGGTGGGCGGTCTACACCCCTCAGATCTGGGGGGTCGAGACCACGGCGCCGCGAGACCAGGCGCACGACGTCATCTTCATTGACGACGGACGACAACGATCGCCGTTACTGCGGCGCCACCGACGATGGCTGCAACGCGCTCGGCTCCGGCACGCGCGCCACCGCGATCGCGAAGCGCGAGTCCTCTGATGTGAACCAGCCCGTGGGCACGAGCGCGCTCTCCACGAGGAGCGACTCCAGCTCCGCGCGCGCGAAGCGTCGCGAGATCTCCGTGCGCAGTCCCTCGCCGCGGCCCAGCCTCAGCGTCCCGCCGAGCTCGCCGAGCGGAATCTCCACGGCTCGCTGCGCGCGCAGCCACATCTCGATGCGCCGCCGCGGCGCGTTCCAGAACGCGTGGTGCACGAAGTCGTCTTCATCGAAGCGGCTGCCGCATACCGCGTTCACGTTGCGGAGCGCGTTCTTGTTGAACTCGGCGGTCACGCCGGCGGCGTCGTTGTACGCGGCCTCGAGCGACGGGTGGTCCGTGGGCAAGTTCGCGCCGACCAACAGCGCGTCACCGGGAACGAGCTCGGCGCGCACGCGAAGAAAGAGAGCGCGCGCCTCCGAGTCCTCCATGTTTCCGAGCGTGCCGCCGAGGAAGATCACCAGCCGCTGCCCCGAGTCGCTCCGCGCTGGGAGCGCGAGCGCGTGCTCGTAGTCGCCACGCACCAGCGTCACTGCAACACCGGGCTCATCGGCGAGCAGCTCGCGCGTTCGCTTGAGCGCGTGCTCGCTGATGTCCACGGCCACGTAGCGCGGCGCGTGACCGGAACCGAGGATCGCATGCAGCAAGGGAGCGGTCTTGTGCGCCGCGCCGCTGCCGAGCTCCACCACCTCGGACACGTCGCCGCCCGCTGCATCGAGGATGGGCGCGGCCTCGGTCCGCAACAGCTCGCGCTCGCAGCGCGACGGGAAGTACTCGGGCAGGGTGGTGATCTGCTCGAAGAGCCACGAGCCCCGGTCATCGTAGAGGTACTTGCAGGGGATCTCCGGCGGCTGCCGATTCAACGCCGCGCGCAGCTCCTCGATCGCCGCTTCGCGCACGTTGGCGCGCACCCGTCCCATGGCCACCTCCCCGCCCGAACGGAACGGTAGGCACGGCCCTGCCCGCGTGCGTGACGCATGGAGACGCGCGCGACCCTTGAGCGCGCTCAATTGGTGATTTCCCCAGGGATTTATCGATGAGCGCAGCTACTACCGGCCATTCCCAGCACTTTTCGATTCAGGACAGCACTGCAGTGGTCACGCAGGTTTGGCCCTGTTGAAAGAAACCCGTTGCGACATTTCGCCGCAGGTCGTATGAGGCCACCGCGAATCATTCCGGGTGGTTCCCGACCTAGCGAGACAAATGCGGCTCATCTTCCGGCCTTGGACGAATACCTTCGCGCGCACGAGCCTGGTCATTGGCCTGGCTTTGCCCGGGGTGATCATCGGTGGGTTGATGCTGTACGTCCGTTCGCCCCACTTCACGCAGGCGATGAACGAGGTGGTGCAGCCCGTTCAGTTCGACCACCGGCACCACGTGGCCGACGTCGGCATCGACTGCCGCTACTGCCACCAGAGCGTCGAGAAGGCGGCTAGCGCGGGCTACCCGCCCACCCAGCTCTGCCTCAACTGCCACTCGCAGGTGTGGAACAAGAGCCCCCTCCTCGACATCGTCCGCAAGAGCTACTTCGGCAATGAGCCGCTCCCCTGGAAGCGCGTTCACCGCCTGCCCGACTTCGCCTACTTCAACCACAGCATCCACGTGAACAAGGGCGTGGGCTGCGAGAGCTGCCACGGCCGCGTCGACGAGATGCCGGCGGTGGAAGAGAACGGCGGCCTGGTGACGCAGAAGAGCGGCTTCGCTCCGCTCACCATGGGCTGGTGCCTCGAGTGCCACCGCAACCCCCAGAACTACGTCCGCCCGAAGGACCAGGTCATCACCATGGGCTACAAGCCGGAGAACGATCCGGGCGCCCAGGCGATGCTCGACACCTTCCACAAACAGCACCCTGACCAGGCGGGCGCCACGCTGGGCGAGGCGCTGATTCACGAGAACGCCGTCCGCACGCGCGTCGCGTGCACCGCCTGCCACCGGTAGAGCCAGAGCGAGCTCCATGAGCAACCCGACCTCGAACGGCATCAAGCTGCCCGTGCTGGGCAACGACGAGCCCATCATCCTCCCCACCCGCGCGGGCATGAGCCGCCGCGGCTTCTTGCAGGTGCTGGGCGCGACCTCGGTGGCCACCCTCGCCACCGCGTGCGGCCGCCCCACGCAGGACACGCTCACGCCCTACGTCTCGACGCCCGATGACGTGGTGCCCGGCAACGCGCTCCACTACGCCACCGCGATGTGCGTGAACGGCCTGGCCACCGGCCTCGTCGTCACCGCGTACGAGGGTCGCCCCACGAAGATCGAGGGCAACCCGCGGCACCCCTGGAGCCTGGGCGGGACGAGCGCGTGGCAGCAGGCGTCGATCCTGGAGCTGTACGACCCGGCGCGCGCGCGCGACGTGGTTCGCCGTGGCACGCCCACCTCGCACGAGGCGCTCATCGCGGCGCTCCGCGAGCAGGCCTCGCAGCTCGACAAGACCCAGGGCGAGGGCCTGCGCCTGTTGCTCGAGCCGTCGAGCTCGCCGCTCCTGGCCGCGCGCCTCGAGGAGCTCAAGAAGCGCTGGCCCAAGGCCGTGACGCGCTTCTACTCGGCGGGCGTGACGGATGCGACGACCGCGGGCGCGGCGCTCGCTTTCGGCAAGCCGCTCACTGCGCGCTACGACTTCAAAAAGGCCGACGTGGTGGTCTCGCTGGACTCGGACTTCCTCGCCTTCGACACCGGCCGCTACACCATGGACTTCGCCGAGCGGCGGAGTGACCCGGAGAACCTCTCGCGCGTGTACGCGCTCGAGTGCGATCACACCCTCACCGGCTCCAACGCGGACCACCGCTTCCCCATGAAGTCGGCCGACGTGGGCGTTGCGGCCCGCGCGCTCTACGCGCGTCTGGGCGGCTCCGGCGTGGACGGCACGCCCCCCGCGGCGCTGGGTGAGAAGGCGCTCACGGCGATCGTGAACGACCTGCAGGCGCACAAGGGAAAGAGCCTCGTGGTCGTCGGCGAGCGTCAGCCGGCGGCGGTGCACGCCATTGGCCACGCGATCAACGCGCTCCTCGGCAACGCCGGCCAGACCGTGGTGTACGCGGCCTCCGCGCTCATCGATCCCGTGGCCGGTCCGGCGTCGCTCAAGGCGCTCGTCGACGAGGCCAATGCAGGCCAGGTAGAGCTGCTCATCACCAACGCGGGCAACCCGGCCTTCGCCAAGCCCGCCGACATCGACGTGGCCGGCGCCTTCGCCAAGGTGAAGACGCTGCTCTACAGCTCGCTTCGCGAGGACCAGACCAGCAAGCTCGCGGCGTGGTTCGTTCCCGCGGCGCACTACCTCGAGTCGTGGGGCGATGCGCGCAGCGCCGACGGCACCATCAGCGTGGTGCAGCCGCTCATCTCGCCCATCTGGAACGGTCTCACCATCGACGAGATCCTCAGCGCCCTGATGGATCCGGCCATGCGCGCCTCGCACGACCAGATCCGCGCGCGCTACAGCAAGGCCTCGCCGAACCCGGACGCCGAGTGGGCGTCGCTGCTCAAGCTGGGCTTCGTGGAGAACACCGCCATCGCGCCGGAGAACGCCGACGTGAACCAGGCGGCCGTGGCCAACGCGGCCAAGGCGCTCACGGGCGCGGGTGGCTTCGAGCTGAACCTGCGCTACGACTACAAGGTCCTCGACGGCCGCTTCGGGCACAACCCGTGGCTGCTTGAGCTGCCGGATCCCGTCACCAAGCTCTGCTGGGACAACGCCGCGCTGCTCTCGCCGAAGACCGCCGAGAAGCTGAACGTGGACCGCGAGTTCGTGATCAGCGTGACCGCCGCGGGCAAGACCGTGGAGATGCCGGTGTACGTGGTGCCCGGCCACGCCGACGACTCGGTCACCCTCGCGCTCGGCTGGGGCCTGCCCGACGCCAAAGACGTCACCATCAACGAAGACCCGGTGCTCCTCGGCTACGACGAGGACCACATCGGCGTGGACGGCTGGCAGCTCTCCACGGTCGCGGCGCCGTTCATCATCGGCGACGCGAAGGTGGCGGCCGTCGACAAGCGCTACCCGCTCGCGGTGACCCAGGGCAGCTTCGATCAGCATGGCCGCTTCATCGCCATGGAGCTCGACGTCAACGAGTCCAACGAGAAGCTCAAGAAGGAGCGCGAAGAGAAGCTCGAGCTCCTCGGCGAGCTGCGCGGCGAGAAGCTCCCCACCCTCTACGACCCGTACCCGTACGAGGGCTTCAAGTGGGGCATGGCCGTGGACCTCTCGCGCTGCACGGGCTGCAGCGCGTGCGTGGTCGCGTGCGTGTCCGAGAACAACATCCCCATGGTGGGCAAGGACGGCGTGCGCCGCGGCCGCGAGATGCACTGGCTGCGCATCGACCGCTACTACGAGGGCAGCGACGCGAACCCGCGCACCGTCAACCAGCCCATGGCCTGCGTGCACTGCGAGAACGCGCCGTGCGAGTACGTCTGCCCCGTGAACGCCACCGTCCACAGCGACGAGGGCCTGAACGAGATGGTCTACAACCGGTGCATCGGCACCCGGTACTGCTCGAACAACTGCCCGTACAAGGTCCGCCGCTTCAACTTCTTCGCGTACAACAACGACATCGCGCCGGTGCAGCAGCTGGCCAAGAACCCGGACGTCACCGTCCGCGCGCGCGGCGTGATGGAGAAGTGCACCTACTGCGTGCAGCGCATCGAGAGCGCGCGCATCAAGAGTGAGATCAACGGCGTCACCGACGACGCGGGCAAGCCGATGATCCGCGTGCTCGGCACCGAGCCGCCCAAGAACCCGAAGCTCCTCGAGCGCGCCGAGCGCGTGCCCATGCTGCAGAGCGCCTGCCAGCAGGCGTGTCCCACGGGCGCCATCGTCTTCGGCAACCTGAACGACAAGGGAGCGCTGGTGGCCAAGATGCACGTCGACGGCCGCCGCTTCGACGCCCTCAACAGCCTCGGCACCCGGCCGCGCACCGGCTACCTCGCGCGGCTCACCAACCGCAACCCGGAGCTCGCCTAGCCCATGGCCGCCATCTCCAAGCCGACGCATCCGGTCGAAGAGCCGCTGATCCTCGGGCCGCAGGACAACCCGAGCCTCACGCGCACGCTCTACAACAACATCTGGCACCCGCCGAAGCGGGGCTGGTGGATCCTCTTCGGCATCTGCCTGCTCGGCGTGGGCATGTACACCACGTCGATCCTCATCGTGGTCACGCAGGGCATCGGCGTGTGGGGTAACCAGATCCCCGTCGGCTGGGCCTTCGACATCATCAACTTCGTCTGGTGGATCGGCATCGGCCACGCCGGAACGCTGATCAGCGCCATCCTTCTCCTCTTCCAGCAGAAGTGGCGCACGAGCATCAACCGCTTCGCAGAGGCCATGACCATCTTCGCGGTCATGTGCGCGGCCGTGTACCCGATCCTCCACACGGGCCGGCCGTGGTTCTCGGCGTACTGGCTGTTCCCCTGGCCGAACACCATGAGCCTGTGGCCGCAGTTCAAGTCGCCGCTCATGTGGGACGTGTTCGCGGTCTCGACGTACTTCCTCACCTCGCTGCTCTTCTGGTTCATGGGGCTCATCCCCGACCTCGCGGGCCTGCGCGACGCGACGGAGAACCGCGTGGCGCGCACCATCTACGGCTTGTTCGCGCTGGGCTGGCGCGGCTCGGCGCAGCAGTGGACGCACTGGCACACGGCGTACAACCTGCTCGCGGCGTTCAGCACCCCGCTGGTGCTCTCGGTGCACACCATCGTGTCCTGGGACTTCGCGGTGGGCCTCATGCCCGGCTGGCACGCGACGATCTTCCCGCCCTACTTCGTCGCCGGCGCCGTGTTCTCCGGCTTCGCGATGGTGATGTCGCTGATGGTTCCGGCGCGGCACTTCCTGAACCTCAAGCACGTCGTGACCATGAAGCACCTGGAGAACATGAACAAGGTGATCCTGACCACGAGCATGATCGTGGGCTACGGATACCTGATGGAGTACTTCTGCGCGTTCTACTCCGGTAACCGGTTCGAGAATTACATCTTCACGCAGCGCCTGGTGGGCGCGTACTGGCCCATCTACTGGACGCTGGTCGCCTGCAACGTGGTCATCCCGCACCTGTTCTGGTTCAAGCGGGCGCGCACCAACATCCCGCTCATGTGGATCGTGTCGATCTTCGTGAACGTGGGCATGTGGACCGAGCGCTTCATCATCATCGTGGGCTCGCTCTACAACGACTTCCTGCCCAGCAAGTGGCACATCTACATCCCGCGCCCGATCGACTTCGGCGTGTTCTTCGGGTCGATCTTCTTCTTCGGGATGCTCTTCCTCCTGTTCCTGCGCTTCCTGCCGCCGGTTGCGGTGGCGGAGATGAAGGAGCTCAACGCCGAGATGAAGCATCACGAGGCGGAGGCCGCCTGATGGATACGCACGCTTCCAAGCGCTGGGTGCTCGCCCGCTTCGACCAGGAGAAGGACTTCGTGGCCGCCGCTGCCAAAGTCCGGAGCCAGGGCTACGACAACCTCGACGGCTTCATGCCCTACCCGAGCCACGAGGCGCTGGCCGCGGTGAAGCCCAAGCCCTCGCCCATCCCGTGGATGGTGTTCGGCGCGGCGCTCTGCGGGTTCACATTCGCGTTCTCGCTGATGTACTTCTGCAACGCGTTCGACTGGCCCATCAACATCGGCGGCCGGCCCGCGTTCAGCCCCACCGTGTACATCCCCATCTGCTTCGAGTGCGTGGTGCTGTTCTCGGTGCTGACGTCGTTCCTGGGCACGATTCTCCTGGGCGGCATGCCCATGCCGTACCACCCCTTCTTCACCAGCGAGGGGTTCAACAAGGCGTCCACCGACAGCTTCATCCTCGCGGTGCACACGCCCGACACGAGCAAGGCCACCGGCGTGGGCGACGAGCTCAAGGGCCTGGGCGCCTTCAGCGTCGAGCAGGTGGACGAGTGACGACCATGCGCAAGCTCAGCCTCGCAATCTTGCCGCTGGCGTGGGCCCTCACCGGGTGCCCCACCACCGACATGATCGACCACATGGAGCACCAGCCCAAGGGCAAGCCCTACCGCGCGAGCGAGGTCTTCCCCGACGGCCAGCTCATGCGGCGGCCGCCCGCGGACACCGTCGCGCTCGAGCACGACGAGAACAACGCGCTCGGCTCCATCCCGGACGGCGGCATCGCCCCGGCCACCACCAACATCCCCGTGCCGGTGGACGACGAGCTGCTCACGCTCGGCCACGCCAAGTTCAACCAGGTGTGCGCGGTGTGCCATGGCGTCCTCGCCGACGGCAACTCGGTGGTGGCGCGCAAGATGGATCTGCGGCCACCGCCCAACATCACCACCGACGTGTACCGCAACCGCAGCGACGCCAACATCTTCATGACCATCACCAACGGCTTCGGGTACATGAACCCGTACCGCGACCAGCTCTCCAGCCGCGAGCGCTGGGCGGTGGTGGCATACGTCCGCGCGCTGCAGGTCTCGCAAAACGCAGGCCGCGACGTGCTGGCCGCCGAAGACATCCAGAAGCTCAACGCCCCGCCCGCTCCGAGCGGCGAGGGCACCGAGACGCGCCATGAGTGACGACCACGGCCACGCGGCCGCTCCGCCCGCGGAGCTCCCCAAGTTCACCTCCTCGCCCGCGATGATGGGCGGCGCGGCAGTGCTCGGCGTGATCGGGCTCGTGGTGGCCTGGGCCACGGCCGGCAGCCCCGCGCGCTTCTGGGCCAGCTACCTCACCGGCATGCTGTATTGGATGGTGCTGGCGCTGGGCTCGATGTTCATGCTGCTCACCTTCCACGCCGCGGCGGCCAAGTGGGTCACCGGCTTCCGGCGCATCATGGAAGTCTGCGCGCAGGGCGTTTGGCTGCAGTCGATTCTGGGATTGATCTTCGTCTTCTTCGGCGCGAGCTCCATCTACAAGTGGATGAAGCCGGGCTTCGTGTACGGCGAAGAGGGCGACATCCTCGACTTCAAGATGTGGTGGCTGAACTCGAGCCGCTTCACGGTGCGCTCGGTGATCTACGTGGTGGTCTTCAGCGTCACCGTGTACCTGCTCAAGACGTGGTCGGAGAAGCAGGACACCAGCAACGACCAGAAATGGTTCACCAACCTGGTCCGTCTGGGCTCGGGTGGCGTTCCCCTGGTCGGCCTCACCGCGACGGCGATGTGCTTCGACTGGATCATGACCCTCGATCCAGACTGGGCCTCGACCATCTACGGCGCGTACGTGCTCGCCGGCGGCTACCTCTGCGCGCTCGCGTTCACCGCGCTGCTCGCGCACCAGCGGCGCGAGGGCGTGCTCAAGGGCGTGGCCGGTACTTTTGAATTCCACAACCTGGGCAAGCTGCTCTTCGCCCTGGTGTGCTTCTGGGCCTACCTCGGCTACGCGCAGTACATGCTGATGTGGATCGCCAACCTGCCCGAGGAGATCAAGTGGTGGCTCCGCCGCTTCGACGGCGAGTGGCGCATTGTCTTCTGGATCTTGATCTTCGGGCACTTCGTGGCGCCGTTCTTCATGCTGCTGCGCAAGAAGTTCAAGCTCATCAGCGGGTGGATGAAGTTCGTGGCCGTCTACATCATGGCTGTATGCTTCGTGGACATCGCGTTCCTCGTGCTCCCGAGCGACAGCATCCACGGCCAGTTCCAGCTCAGCGACCTGTGCGCCGTCATCGGCATCGGCGGCTTGCACCTGGCCTTCATCTCCTGGCGGTTCAACGGCGTGGTCGTGGCGCCCAAGGGTGATCCGAACTTCGGCGCGCCCGTGGCCGTGCACTAAACACTGACTCAGGGAAACCCAAACCCATGTCTCACTCGCTCTGGGCCGGTAAACAGGAAGAAGACAAGCTCCAGGTGGGGCCGGCGTTCGTCGTGCTCGCCATCACCGTGGCGATCATGATCTTCACGTACGAAGGCGTGCGCCACTACACCAACGGCATCACCGCCCATCACCCGCGCGTGGCCGAGGCCGAGACGCGGCACGTGAGCATCCAGACCAACGGTGAGCCCGCCGAGAACTCGCCCGTTCCGCAGTTCGGCATGCTCCACCAGACGCTCTTCGAGACCGTGAGCGACGCCAAGGATCTGAACGCGCTCTCGAATGCGCGGCTCAACTCGTACGGCTGGGTCGATGAGCAGAAGACCGTCGCCCACATTCCCATCGCTCGCGCGATGGAGATCGTGGTCAAGCAGCGGGCGGCGCAGGCCCAGCAGCAGCAGCCCCAGCAGGCTCCCACGCCGTAGTCGAAAACGCCCAAGGGAAACGGAGAAGGCGCAGCGTCATGGTGCAGCGGGTTCACATGGGGGTTCTGGTCGCGGCGCTCGCGGTAGCGGGCGTGGCGCGTGCCGACTTGCCCCAGCCCCAGGCCATGAAGGCCGTGGACATCGAGGAGCACCTCGGTGAGAAGCTGCCGCTGGACGCGTCGTTCCTGGACCAGAACGGCAAGCCGGTGAAGCTCGCCGACTACTTCCACGGCAAGCCCGTGGTGCTCAGCCTGGTGTACTTCCGCTGCCCGATGCTCTGCTCGCTCATCCTCAGCGGCCAGACCAAGGTGATGCGCGAGCTGGGCCTTTCGCTGGGCCAGGA
Source organism: Deltaproteobacteria bacterium (assembly GCA_018266075.1). Taxonomy (GTDB): domain Bacteria; phylum Myxococcota; class Myxococcia; order Myxococcales; family SZAS-1; genus SZAS-1. The sequence goes on from JAFEBB010000030.1 coordinate 9,902, forward strand.
CTACGAGGCGGTCACGGTCAGCTTTGACCCGCACGACTCGCCCAAAGACGCCGAGGCCAAGCAGCACAACTACCTTCAGTCGCTGGGCCGGCCCGAGGCGGGCGAGCACTGGAGCTTCCTCACCGGCCAGGCCGACGCCATCCAGCCGCTCACCCAGGCCCTGGGCTTCAAGTACTACTTCGACGAATCGATTCAACAGTTCGCGCACCCGGCGGCCATCTTCATCATCACGCCGGACGGCAAGATCTCGCGCTACCTGTACCAGCTCAGCTTCGAGCCCAAGCAGCTCAAGCTCGCGCTGGTGGAGGCGGGTCAGGGCAAGGCGGGCACCACGCTCGACCGCAGCCTGCTCACCTGCTACCGCTACGACACTGCTTCTAAAAAGTATCAATTCTACGTCTGGGGCTTCATCCGCGGCACGGCGCTGCTGGCGTTCTTCGCGCTCGCAACGTTCTTGGGGCGGTTGTGGTACCTGGAGCTCAAGAAGAAGAAGAACGTCGCCACGCGACGAAAGTGGGCGTCATGATCCTGGCCGCTGCCTTCTACAACGAGTGGATGCGGAAGCTGCTCAACCTTCCGCCTCAGGCGTCTTCGGTCGCCGAGGGTGTCGACAACCTCCACTACTTCGTCATCGCCGTGACCACCCTGGTCAGCATTGGCATCGCCCTGGCGGCGCTGGTGCTCTGGGCCACCTACCGCAACAAGGGCAAGGGCACGGTGGGCCAGGTGGTGCACCCGGGCCTGAGCTTCGAGGTCTTCGCCATCAGCGGGCCGCTCTTCTTCTTCCTGCTCTGGTTCTTCATCGGCTTTCGCCAGTACGTGGAGATGGAGTCGCCGCCCGACGACGCCATGGAAGTCTACGTGATGGGCAAGAAGTGGATGTGGAAGTTCGCCTATCCCGACGGCCCCAACGCCGTGGGCGTGCTGCACGTGCCCGTGGGCCGGCCGGTCAAGCTGCTCATGACCAGCCGCGACGTCATCCACTCCTTCTTCATCCCCGCCTTCCGCATGAAGAAGGACGTGGTGCCCGGCCGCTACAGCGAGCTCTGGTTCACCGCCACGGAACCTGGAAGTTATGAAGTGTTCTGCGCGGAGTACTGTGGAACCGGCCACTCCATGATGCGCGCCGAAGTGGTGGCCATGAAGCCCGACGAGTTCGACACCTGGCTCGCGCAGCAGCGCAACGGCTTCGCCTCGCGCCAGCAGGACTCCGCAGCCGCCACGGAGGAGTCGCCGCGCGTGGAGGCCAACATGGTCCTCCAGGGCCAGCGGTTGGCGAGCGAGAAGGGCTGCTTCAAGTGCCACTCCGTCGATGGCGCGCCGCACATCGGGCCCACCTGGCTCGGCATGTACCACCGCCGCGAGCACCTCTCGACGGGCGAGACCATCAACATCGACGAGGCGTACATCACGGAGTCCATGATGGAACCCACCGCGAAGCTGGTGGCGGGCTACGGCCCGGTGATGCCCACGTACATGGGCAAGCTGACAGCGCCGGAGACGGCGGCCATCGTCGAGTACATCAAGAGCCTGCGCAACCCTGAGCTGCAGGCCCAGCCTTCGGAGGCCGCTACCTATGAGCCTAGCCGTCGTTGAACAAGCGCCTGGGCACCACGAGGGTGCCGAGGAGCCTGACTACATCCGGGGCAAGTCCGGTGTGATGTCGTGGGTGCTGACCCTCGACCACAAGCGCATCGCCCTGCTCTATCTGGCCACCGTCACCCTGACCTTCTTCTTGGGCGGCGTGTTCGCGTTGGCGCTCCGCACGGAGCTCCTGGTGCCCGAGAACGGCATCATGGACGCGATGACGTACAACCGCATGTTCACGCTCCACGGCGTGACCATGGTGTTCTTCTTCATGATCCCGGCCATCCCGGGCGTGTTCGGCAACTTCTTCCTGCCGATCATGATTGGCGCGCACGACGTCGCGTTCCCGCGCCTGAACCTGGCCAGCTACTACCTGTTCCTGGCGGCGGTTTGCCTCGGCGTCTGGGGCATGATCCACGGCGGCACGGACACGGGCTGGACCTTCTACACGCCCTACTCCACCACCACGACGACGACGGTCCTGCCGATTCTGGCGGCGGCGTTCGTGAACGGGTTCTCCTCGATCCTCACGGGCGTGAACTTCATCGTCACCATCCACACCCTGCGCGCCGACGGCGTGCACTGGATGCGGCTGCCGCTCTTCATCTGGGCGCTCTACGGCACCAGCGTGATCCAGGTGCTCGCGACCCCGGTCGTGGGCATTACGCTCGCGCTCTGCGCGGTGGAGCACTTCCTGGGCACGGGCATCTTCGATCCCGCGCGCGGCGGTGACCCGATCCTGTTCCAGCACCTGTTCTGGTTCTACTCACACCCCGCCGTGTACATCATGGTGCTCCCCGCGTTCGGCGTGGCGAGCGAGGTGGTGGGCGCCTTCACCCGCAAGCCGCTGGTGGGCTACCGGATGATCGCCCTCTCCACGTTCGGCATCGCGTTCGTGGGCTTTTTGGCCTGGGGCCACCACCTCTTCACCTCGGGTCAGAGCGCGGTGGACGCCGGCGTGTTCGGCTTCCTGTCGATGCTGATCGGCATCTTCACGTCCATCAAGGTCTTCAACTGGGTGGCCAGCATGTACAAGGCGTCGATCGTCATGACGACGCCGTTCATGTACGCGCTGGGGTTCTTCTTCCTCACGGTCTTCGGCGGCATGACGGGCGTGGCGCTGGCCACCATCTCGCTCGACGTGCACTGGCAGGACACGTACTTCGTGGTCGCCCACTTCCACTTCATCATGGCGGGCGCCGTGGTGCTGATGTTCCTGGCGGCGCTGCACTACTGGTTCCCCAAGATGTTCGGCAAGCTCTACGCCGAGGGCCCGGCCATGGTGGGCGCGGTGCTGGTGATTCTCGGGTTCATCGGCACGTTCACGCCGCAGTTCTTCCTCGGCAACGAGGGCATGCCGCGGCGCTACTACTCGTACCCCGCGCACTTCCAGTGGCTGCACGTGGCCAGCACCATCTTCGCGTACATCCTGTTCCTGGGCCTGCTGCTCACGCTGGTGAACCTCATCGTCGCCCTCGTGAGCGGCGAGAAGGCGCCGAACAACCCCTGGGGCGCGCCGCAATACGAGTGGGACATCCCCTCTCCGCCCACCGAGCACAACTTCCCTGCCACCCCGGTCATCAACCGCGACCCCTACGAGTACCGCGGCGAGGGGATCATCGAAAATGCACACTGAAACCATCGACCACGGCAACGCGGAGAAGCCTCCGCACCTCCGGTTCCAGTTCTCGGACTCGGCGCGGCAGTTCCACGCCGCCAAGTTCGGGATGTGGCTCTTCCTCGGCCAGGAGGTGATGTTCTTCTCGGCCTTGCTCTGCGCCTACGCCTACTACCGGAACCAGTTCCCGGTAGCGTGGTCGATGGCCAGCCACCACCTGAACACCACCTTCGGGCTGCTCGAGACCATCAACCTGCTCTTCAGCTCGTTCACGGTGGCGCTCGCCATTCACTTCGTGCGCCTGGGCAAGCGGACCATCACCAGCGTGCTGCTCTTCGTGACGCTGGCCTGCGGCATCCTCTTCCTGGTGATGCACTCGTACGAGTACTACACCGAGTACCACGAGGGCCTTCTCCCGGGCCGGTTCTTCCATCCGGAAGCCGGGTGGCACATGCCCATGGAGAGCGCCATGTTCATGAGCTGCTACTTCTTCACCACCGTGCTGCACTCCATCCACGTGCTCATCGGCGTGGGCGTGCTCGGCGTGATCATGGTCTTCAACATGAAGGGCAAGTACTCGCCGGCGTACTACACGCACGTGGAGATCGGCGGCCTGTACTGGCACCTCGTCGACCTCATCTGGATCTTCCTCTTCCCGCTGTACTACCTCGTCGCCTGAGAGGTCTTCCGTGTCCGCGACCGCAGACTCCCACGACAACGGCGAACACAAGCACCACGGGCTCTCCGTGGGCGGCTACTCGGTGGTGTTCCTGATTCTCATCGGGTTCACCGGCCTCACCTACTGGACCGCGCACCAGGATCTGGGCGACTGGAACCTGCCTGTGGCCCTCGCCATCGCCACCGCGAAGAGCACCATCGTGTGCCTCTTCTTCATGCACCTCTGGGGCGACACCCGGGTGAACCAGTTCATCCTCATCCTGTCGGTGCTCTTCGTGATCCTGATGTGCTCGCTCACGATCGCCGACGTGAACACCCGCTTCCCGCTCACGGCGCCGCCCAACTCCGAGCGCTTCAAGGTGCCCGCGAACGGCCAGCTCGACTAGCGCGAGCGAATCTGCAGGACCCACGGGCCGTCGGCGCGCGAGCGCTGGCGGCCTTCGTGTTTCCGGCGTTGCGTGGGTGTCGCAACGGGTAGACAGATTCCTTGCACGTGAGATCGACATGTTGCGTTGAGGGTGCAGACCGACCCGAGAGGCAACCGTGTCCCGCTCTTTCTCCTTCATCGCTGCCGCCGCGCTGGCCCTCGCGACCGCCCTGTCCGGCTGCGGCCAGGCCGCTTGCGGCCCCGAGAACTGCGCCGGCTGCTGCGGCGCCGACGGCATCTGCCACACCGCCGACAACGACAACTGCGGCGCCAACGGCAGTGTCTGCGAGACCTGCCCCGGCTTGCAGACCTGTGAGCAGGGCGTCTGCGCCTTCGCCGGCCAGGGCAGCAACGGCAACGGCACCTCGGGCAGCGGCACCACGGCGACCAGCACCACGGGCTCGACGGCGGGCACGGGCAACACCACCGCGGAGACGGCCGTCACTTCGGGCAGCAGCGGCGGCACCACGGGCTCGGGCCACCACGATCAGGTCATCTGCGGCGACTGCGTCTCCAACGACGATTGCGAGAGCGGCTTCTGCGACTTCCTCAACCAGAACGGCCACCATGGCTTCTGCGACTCGGCCCAGCCGTGCGCGAGCAACGATGTCTGCGGCAACTCCCAGTGCGATCCCACGGGCGGCGGCTACTGCCTCTGCCCTCAGCTCGGCTCGACCACGACGACGGCCGCGAGCACGGGCACCGCGGGGACGACCGGCACCTCGGGCACGACGTCCTCCACGACCGCGGCGTCGACCAGCACCGGCGGCACCACCGCGACCACCGAGACCGGCACCGTGGGCAGCACCTCCACGGGCGGCACGACGTCCACCACGGGCGAGACCAGCGGCTCCACGTCGAGCGGGACCACGACGTCGGGGGCCTCCACGACGACCGGGACCTCCAGCACGTCGACCTCAGGGACGTCGGGCAGCTCGGGCACCACCGGCACGGCCGATCAGTGCGGCGTGGTGATGCCCGTCGAGGCGTCGTGCACCTCCACCTGCACCACGGGCTACACCTGCACCAACGGCCTCTGCGAGCTCGACGGCGCCGATGGTCCGCTGGAGATCACCCTTCGCTGGAACTCGAGCGACGACCTCGATCTGCACCTCGTCGGCCCGAACGGCTGCGAGGTCTTCTACGGCAACACGAACAAGCCCGGCTTCGGCTCCTCGTGCAGCGCGCAGGGACAGCTCGACCTGGACTCGAACGCAGCCTGCAGCGTCACGGGCTCGGGGCCGGTGGAGAACATCATCTTCCCCGCGGGCACCGTGCTCGACCCGGGCAGCTACTCGGTGCGCGTGGATCTCTACGAGACCTGCGGCAGCACCGCGGCCATCCCCTACGAGATCACGGTGCGCAACGGCTCGAGCACGGCGGTCACCTGCGGCAGCGTGCTGCCCAGCCAGGCGGACAGCGGCAGCGCCGGCTCCGGCGTCGTGGCCACGAGCTTCACGCTCTAGGTTCAACGCTGGTTGAACCACGGCTCCATCTTCTTGCGGGCCATGGCCACCACCACCGACCGCGGCGCGAGCCGGGTGCTCCACGCCAGCAGCGCGTTCGCCATCCCGTGGACGGCCACGCGCTTCTTCGCATCGAGCGCGGCCATGGCGTACTCGGCGACTTGATCCGAGGTGGCCACGCTCCCCTGCGCCGTCACGTTCGCGCGCGCCTGGAAGCCGGTCTCCGTCACGCCCGGACAGAGCGCGAGCACGTGGATCCCGTCCGGCGCGAGCTCGTTGGCCAGCGCCTCAGAGAGCGAGAGCACGAACGCCTTGGTCGCCGAGTAGGTGGCGAAGAGCGGCACCGGCTGGAACGCGGCCGTCGAGGCCACGTTGATGATGAACGCGTCCTTCTGGCCGCGGAGCTTGGGGAGCAGCGCGTGGGTGAGGTCGGTGAGGGCCTCGATGTTCAGGCGGATCATGCCGCGCTCTTGCGCGCGGTCGCAGTTGGCGAAGAGCCCCGCGGTGCCGAAGCCGGCGTTGTTCACCAGGCCCTGGACCTCGAGGTTCGCGCACGCCTTCTCGATGTCGGCCACGCCCTGCTCGCTGCCCAGATCCGACGCGACGATCACCGACGCCCGGCCGTGCTTCTGCTGGATCTCTGCGGCGAGCGCCTCGAGCTCGGCCTGGCTGCGCGCGGTGAGCACGAGCGGATTTCCGCGCGCCGCGAAGCGCAGGGCCAGCGCGCGACCAATGCCGCGACTCGCGCCGGTGATGACCACGTGTCCAGGCATGTCCCCTCCGGGGAAGGCGAGCTTTCCTACCACGCAGCGCGCTTGACAGCTCGCTTTGGACGGGCGTCTGCTGACGACCTTTTCGAGGGAGCGTCGCATGCGTCGCGCGGTGTTCGTGCTGGCCATTGCCGGACTCTGGGGCTGCTCGAGCCCGACCACCGAGGGCGCCTCCGGCTCGACCACGGCGGCCACGGCCACGGGCGGCTCCGGCGCCAGCTCCGGATCGACCGGCGGCAGCGGCAGCGGCTCCACCGGTGGCAGCTCGGGCTCGACGACGGGCAGCAGCGGGGGCAGCACCACGGGAAATCCGAGCGCGCGGTATGCGGGGTACGTGCTCTTCACCTCGCTGAGCGCGGGCAATGTTCTCACCCGCGACACGATCACCGTCGCCTTCACCACCGCCGATGCGGGCGCGACGCTCGATCCGGCGAACTGCATCGACGGCATCCTCGACACCAACGGCTGCTGCTACCGCGAGGCCGGCGGCATCAACCGCGACGGCGGCTTCAACCTCGGCGACGGCGGCTTCTCCGCAGGCGACGGCGGCGGGCAGATCACGGCCGGCGAGGTGGACACCACGTCCAACGGCCACGCGCTGGCGACGTTCCAGCCGGCAGGCGGCCTCTACGCGCCGAACGCGCTCACCACCTGGAACCCGGGCGACGACCTGGGCGTGACCGCCGTCGGCGCGGAGGTCCACGCGTTCTCGGGCAGTGTGGTCGCGCCGACGAGCGCCACCATCAACAGCCCGGCCGTTGGAGGCTTGCCGCCCCCGCAGATCAGCACCTCCACCGCGCTCCTGGTGAGCTGGACGGGCTCCGGCAACAAGGCCGCGGTGGTGCTCGCCAACGCCACGTTCACGAAGTACCTGACCTGCTACGGCGCCAACAACGGGCAGCGCACCATCTCCTCGGCCACGCTGCAGCAGTACTTCAGCCCGCTCTCGGGTCAGTTCGGCGTGCTCGGCGTGGGCGTGGGCAACGTGACCACCGCCACCGCGGACAACGCGAACGTGACCATCGCCGCGGACACCGTGATCGGCGGCGCGATCCAGTTCCAGTGAGCGAAGCGCGGCCCGTTCCTGCAGGGCTGCCCAAGCGGCTCGGGCATGGGCTGGGGTTGCCGTTCCGCGCGCTCGGACACCTGGCCTCGACCCCTTCGCTCTGGCCGCTCGCGGCAGCGCCGGCGCTGCTTGCGGGCGCGGGGCTCGCGCTGGGGATGATCTTCGGCTGGGGCGCGTCGCACGCACTGCTGGCGCATCTCTGGGCTGAGCCCGGGACGACGCTCGCACACCGCGCGTGGGAGGCGGTGCACGTCACGCTGTTCGCGACGCTGGTGCTGCTGGCCGCGCTGATCCCGCCGATGGTGCTGGCCGCGCCGTTTCTGGATCTGCTGAGCACGCTCGTCGAAGCGGGCGTGCTGGGCACGACGGAGGAGCCGTGGACGCTGCGTCGCTTCGCGCGAGGGACTCTCACCAGCGTGGTGAACGCGCTCGCGCGGCTGCTGCGCTTCGGGATCGTGCAGGCGCTGCTCTTTCTGCTCGGGTTCATTCCGCCGCTCGCGCCGGTGATTCCGATCTTGTCGTTCGTGTGGAGCGCGATCTGGCTGTCTGAGCAGGCGCTGGATCAGACCGCTGCGCGCCACCTCTTCACCTGGCGCGACACCCGCGACGCCGTGCGCTCCGTGCGTCCGACGGGCTTCGGGATGGGGCTCGTGCTCGGCGGCGTGTTCCTGGTGCCGCTGGCGAACTTGTTCCTGGTGCCGCTGGCGACGGTCTCGGGCGCGCTGCTGTACGGCGACCTGGTTGCCTCGGGGCGCTTCAATCGAAGTGCGCGTTCGCCACCGGCAGCACCTTGAGGCCGAGCGGGTTGTTGCCAGCCCAGTTCACGAGCCCGACTTGCACGCCGTGGAGCTCGGACGCGTAGTTCACCACGCCGATCGCGAGTCCGCGCTGCACGCCCGAGATGCGATTGACGGCGCTCACGGAGAGGCCGGTCATGTGTCCGCCCTCGGCGTCGTGGAAGTAGGCGGGCGCGATCACCGCGCCGGTGACGTCCTTGCCGCCTGCCGCGAGCGCCACGAGGGCACCCCGCACGCGCGGTGAACCCGCGGCCAGCGCCGCCAGCGCGACGCCGTCGATGCCGCCTCCGGCACCCACGCCGAGGCCGCCGATCGCCAGGCCTCGAATCGAACCACCCGCGCCGATGCCGCCGAGGCTCAACACCAGGCCCTCGATGTCGCTGCCCGCGCCGATGCCCAGGCCGCCGAGGGCGATTCCGCGAACGCTCCCGCCGGCGCCCATGCCGATTCCGCCGAGCATGATTCCGTTCAGGTCACCGCCAGCGCCGATGCCCGCGAGCCCGGCCGTGAAGCCCGTCAGGCTGCCGCCGACGCCCGCCCCCAGGCCGCTCAGCAGGATTCCGGTCGCGTCGCCGCCGACGCCGAAGCCGAGCCCCGCCAAGCCGAAGCCCGTGAAGTCATCGCCGCAGCCTGCGCCGAGACCGGCAATGAAGAGTCCGCGCAACTTCTGGCCTGCGCCGATGCCAAGCCCTCCGAAGCCGAAGCCGGTGATGTCGTTGCCCGCGCCGGCGCCGAGCCCGGCGAGCAGCACGCCGTGGACCACGTTGCCCGCGCCGGCGCCGAGGGGCGCGATGGCCACGCCGTCGAGGTCGTCCATGGCCTCGATTCCCAGGCCGATCGCGAGCCCGCGGAGGTCGTTGGCGCCGGTGAGCGGCAGCCCGAGCGCGAGGCCATCGACCGTGCCCTTGCCGGTTTCCGCCGGCGTCCAGAGGGTGAGGCTCACGCCGTGCACCAGGAACGGCGCGGTGTCGCGGACGTTCATGCGCAGGCCATCGATGTGCCGCGAGCCACCGATCCCCAGGCCCACGTCGTGGACGGTGAGATCCAGGCTCCACGGCTGGGGCGCGGGCTCGTCGGCGCGCGCGGGCGTCGCCGTGACCAGCACCGAGAGGGCGAGCAGCGCGCGCATGGATCCGTCCTCGAGCACACCGGCCCGTGGTCATCCTACGGGGCAGCGGCAGGGGTATTTCCGTTCACTTCGAGCCGGTGCAATCGTCGGGCGTCGTCATGGAAAACACCGGTTGGATCCGGGCGATGGAGCCCTTGCTCCAATCGGTGATGGTGAAGCTCCACGCGCGCGTGCCATCGGTCCGGGTGGAGAGATCGAGGTCGGCCAGGGCCGCCGCGGGTGCGCCTTGTGCGATCGCGCGCGCCCAGACCTGCGCCAAGGTGCAGCGCGGCGGCGTGGGCAACGAGCGCCCGCAGCTCGAGGGGTTTGCCCGTGAACGGACGCGAAACCCTCCGGTTGCCCAGCGCGCTCCCGAGGGCCGCGTCTCCACCTCGATGACGCAGTCGGCCTGCGGGTTCGGCTGATTCGGCCGACCGAGGCTGGCGGCCGAGGCTTGCGCGCCAGCCGCGTCGTGGCTCGGGGAGCGGAAGCGAAAGGAGATGCCATCGTCCGGCACGTCCAGCGGTCGATCTGGATCGTGCAAGGTGCTGGAGATGGGCAACTCCACGTGCCCCGTCGACGCCACGTAGCTGACGTGCGCGCTCGAGAGCTCGGCGTCCGGCTCACGCTCCCGGGCCGCGTCCGCGGCCGCCCGCAGCCGCTCCTCGAAATCCAGGCCCAGGCGATTGACGTGCAGGTTGTAGCCCAGGAACCCGGCAGTCACCGCCGCGAGCACGATCGCCGCGCCCACGGCGTTGCGCACAGCCTCTCGGGACGACGCGTCCGCAGCCATGGGCCGATCCTAGCTCGCTCCCGGGTTGGAGTTTGGCCGTCTCCGGAGGTTACGGCCGCCGCGGGACCGCCTTGAAGTGCGGCAATCGAACGGGTATCAAGCCGCTCCGAACCGCAGAGGAACCCATGAGCGTGACCGCCATGAAGTCCAAGTCCCCCAGCTTCATGAACACCGGGCTGCCGCTGGTCAGCGACCTGCCCTTCAAGGTGAAGGACCTCTCCGAGGCCACCGTTCGCTTTGGCCGCAAGGAGATCGAGCTGGCCGAGGTGGAGATGCCCGGCCTCATGGCGCTCCGCAAGGAGTTCGGCCCCCAGAAGCCGCTCAAGGGCGCGCGCATCATGGGCTCGCTGCACATGACCGTGCAGACGGCCGTGCTCATCGAGACCCTGGTGGAGCTCGGCGCCGACGTGCGCTGGGTGAGCTGCAACATCTTCTCGACCCAGGACCACGCCGCCGCGGCGGTCGCCATCGGCCCCAAGGGCACCGTCGCCAAGCCGGCGGGCGTGCCCGTGTTCGCCTGGAAGGGCGAGACGCTCGAGGAGTACTGGTGGTGCACGCTGCAGGCGCTGCGCTGGCCGGACGGCAAGGGCCCCACGCTCATCGTCGATGACGGCGGCGACGCCACCCTGCTGGTGCACAAGGGCCTCGAGTACAACCAGTCGGGCAAGGTGCCCGCGCCCTCGACCAGCAAGGTCTTCGAGGAGCAGATCATCCTCCAGCTGCTCACCGACGTGCAGGCGCTCGACGCGCACTACTGGGAGCCCGTGGCCAAGGCCATCCGCGGCGTGAGCGAGGAGACGACCACCGGCGTTCACCGCCTCTACGAGATGCAGAAGAAGGGCACGCTGCTCTTCCCCGGAATCAATGTTAACGATTCCGTTACGAAGTCGAAGTTCGACAACCTCTACGGCTGCCGGCACTCGCTCGTGGACGCCATCATGCGCGCCACCGACGTGCTCCTCAGCGGCAAGCGCGCGCTGGTCTGCGGCTTCGGCGACGTGGGCAAGGGCTCGGTGCAGAGCCTCAAGGCCCAGTCGGCCAAGGTGGCCATCACCGAGATCGATCCCATCTGTGCGCTGCAGGCCTGCATGCAGGGGCTCGACGTAATCACCGTCGATGACGCCATCGCCCAGGGCTTCGACGTCTACGTCACCGCCACCGGCAACAAGGACATCATCTCCGCGAAGCACATGGCGCAGATGAAGGACAAGGCCATCGTCTGCAACATCGGCCACTTCGACAACGAGATCGACATGGCCGGTCTCGAGGAGATGGCCAAGCGCGGCGAGGTGGAGAAGATCGAGATCAAGCCGCAGGTGCACGAGTGGAAGTTCAAGGCCACGGGCAAGAGCATCATCATCCTCGCCGAGGGCCGCCTGGTGAACCTGGGCTGCGCCACCGGCCACCCCAGCTTCGTGATGTCGAACTCGTTCAGCAACCAGGTGCTCGCGCAGCTCGAGCTGCACAAGAACGCCGAGAAGCTGGGCAAGACCGTCATCACCCTGCCCAAGCACCTCGACGAGAAGGTGGCCAGCCTCCACCTCCACGCCTTCGGCGCCAAGCTGACCCAGCTCTCCAAGGAGCAGGCCGAGTACATCGGCGTCGGCCAGCAGGGCCCGTTCAAGCCCGACACCTACCGGTATTAACAATTCGGTGACATCGCGTCCGCCGGCGCCCGCGAGGGTGGCCGGCGGTCGTGTCTTCAGGGCTTGCTTGGGAAGCGGGGGACAGCAGCGCGCTTGCGCTGGCCCTTGAGCTCGCACCACGCGTTGCCCCAATCGCGGATCGCGGCGAGCACGGGCTTGAGCGCCTTGCCCTTCGCGGTGAGCACGTACTCGCTGTGCCCCGTGCCATCGCCCAAGGCCACGGGCTCGAGGATCCCGGCGTCGACCAGCATCTTCAGCCGCGCCGAGAGGATATTCTTGGCTACCCCCAGGCTCTCCTGAAACTCGCCGAAGCGCGTCTTGCCGAAGAAGGCGTCGCGAATGATGAGGAGCGACCAGCCGTCGCCGAAGACGTTCAGCGAGCGGGCGATCGGGCAGACGTTCTGGCTCTGGTCGACGCGGCGCATGCCCCAATCGTAACCCCATCGAATGTGGTTGCAACTTGAAACCCCGTTGTTACCTTGGCGGCTCATGGTTGCATCATGCAACCAACCGAAGGAGTCGGCCATGAAGCTCGCAGGCACGGTGGCGGTGGTGACGGGCGGTTCGAGTGGCATCGGGTTGGCGACGGCCAAGGTGTTCCTGGCCGAGGGCGCGCGGGTGGTCATCACGGGCCGCGACACGAAGAAGCTGGAGGCCGCGCGGCGCGAGCTGGGCGACGGCGTGCTCGCGTTTGCAGCGGACGCGTCGGACCTCCCGGCGACGCAGGCAGCGTTCGACCAGGTGGCGGCGAAGCTCGGCGGCATCGACGTGCTCTTCGCGAATGCGGGCATCGGCGGCCAGACGCCGCTGGGCGGCACGTCGGTCGAGGCCTTCGAGCAGATCCTGCGCACCAACGTGACCGGCGTGTTCTTCACGGTGCAGGCCGCCCTGCCCTACCTGCGCGAAGGCGGCGCGGTGGTCCTGAACGGCTCGGTGCACGCGGTGATGGGCATGCCGGGCTACGCGGCATATGCGGCGAGCAAGGCCGCCGTGCGCGCGCTCGCGCGCAACCTCGCCTCGGACCTCGCGCCCAAGAAGGTCCGCGTGAACGTCGTCGTTCCCGGCGGCACGCGCACGCCCATCTGGGATCGTGCGGCGCCGACGCCCGAAGCAAAGCAGGCGCTCGAAGCGCGCCTGGGCAAGGTCGCGCTGCTGGGCCGGATGATGGAGGCCGAGGAGATCGCGCGCGCGGTGGCGTTCCTGGCATCGCCCGACGCGTCGATGATCACCGGCGCCGAGCTGCCCGTCGACGGCGGGACCACGCAGGCCACCTTCGGCGCTCCGGCTTTCCGCTAGGCCATGTCCACCGCTACCCCGCTCGAGGCCACGCAGGCGACGCAGCCGGCGCTGAGGGCCGTCACGCCGCCGTCGACGGTGCTGCCGCCGCGGATGCGCTTGTTGGTCACCGTGACGCTGCTCGCGGCCACGTTCATGGAGGTCGTGGACACGTCCATCGTGAACGTGGCCTTGCCGAGCATGCAGGGAAAGCTCGGCGTCACCCTCGACGAGGCGAGCTGGGTGTCCACGGGCTACATCATCTCGAACGTGATCGTGCTGCCGCTCACGGCGTGGCTCTCCGACGCGCTGGGACGGCGGCGCTTCCTGGCCGCGTGCCTCATCCTCTTCACGGCCGCGAGCGTGGGCTGCGGCTTGAGCTCGACGCTCCCCGAGCTGGTGCTCTTCCGCGTGCTGCAGGGCGCGGGCGGGGCGGCGTTCCTCTCGACGTCGCAGTCGACCATGCTCGAAATCTTCCCCACGGAGCAGCGCGGCGCGGCGCAGGCGCTCTTCGGCGTGGGCGTGATGATGGCACCCACGCTCGGGCCGAGCATCGGCGGCTACCTCACCGACCACTACAGCTGGCCGTGGATCTTCTTCGTGAACGTGCCGGTGGGCATCGTCGCCACCGGGCTGACGCTCGCGGTCGTCCCGGACTCCGCGAACGCCGGCGCGCGGCGCGCGGCGGACTTCCTCGGCATCGGGCTGCTCGCAATGGGCCTGGGGAGCTTGCAGTTCGTGCTCGAGCGCGGCGAACACTACGACTGGTGGGACGCGCCGCTCATCCGCGCGCTCGCGGCCTCGGCGGTGCTGGGGCTCGCGCTCTTCCTCGCCTGGGAGCTGCATCCGCGGAACAAGGCCCCCGCGGTGGACGTGAAGCTCGCGCTCGATCGGAACCTGGCCCTTGGTTCGCTCTACGGCGCCTTGCTGGGATTCTTGATGTACGGCTCCATCTTCGCGGTGCCCCAGTTGCTGCAGTCCGTGCAAGCCCACACTGCCCAGCAGACCGGAGCGCTGCTCATTCCGGGCGGCCTCGCGACCGCGGTTGGAATGGCGGTCGTGGGCAGGCTGAGCGGCAAGCTCGACGCGCGCTTGCTGGTTGGGCTGGGAATGCTCTCGTTCGGCGCATCGTCGTGCGCGTTCGCGACGCGGCTCACGCTCGAAACACCCGATGTCGACTACTTCGCGCCGCTCATTTTGCGCGGGCTGGGATTCGGCCTGTCCTTTGTCCCGCTCTCGCTGATCGCGCTGGGGACGCTGAGGCCACAAGCCGTCGCGCAAGGTGCGGGGCTCTACAACCTGTTCCGCCAGCTCGGTGGCTCGTTCGGCATTGCCACGCTGACCACCCTGCTCGACCGGCGCGCGCACCTGCATGCCGCGCGGCTCGCGGATCACGTGGGCGTGACCGACACCGCCACGCAGCTTCGACTCGACGCGATCGCGCGAACCCTCGTGGCACATGGCTCCAACGAGGTCTCGGCTCGGCAAGGCGCGGTGCAGCTCCTCGCCGCGACGGTGCGACGCCACGCCGTCCTCAGTGCGTTCATCGACGTGTTCTGTGTGCTCGCCGCGGCGGCCGCGGTGGGCGTGGTGGGCGCCTTGCTCTTCCGAAAGCCGCGCAATCCAGGTGCCGCGAGCGCCGCCCACTGATCCCGCAACCGCCATCGCCGCTTCCTGTATCGAAGGCAGGAGGCGACGATGGATACGGGAACCGTCCGATATGACCTGCGGAAGTCCGCTTGGTTCGGGTCGATCACGCTGGTGGCGCTCATCGCCGGGCCGCTGACGCTGACGCCAAGCGCGCTCGCGCTCTTTGCGCTGGCGTCGGCGTTCACGCTCTGCGCCGGCCACTCGGTCGGCATTCATCGCGGGCTGATTCACCGGAGCTATCGCGTGCCGCTGTGGCTCGAGCGCACGCTCGCGTACCTGGGCACGCTCGTGGGGCTCGGTGATCCCATCGGGCTGCTGCGCATGCACAACACGCGCGACGCGCAGCAGAATCGCCCTGCGTGCCACGACTACTTCGCGCACCGGCAAGTCTGGTGGCGCGACTGCTTCTGGAACCTGCACTGCCGCTTCGACTTCGACGGCAACTTCACTCCGCGTGAAGACGCGCGCGTCGAGAGCGACGCGTTCTATCGCTTCCTCGCGCGCACCTGGCGCTGGCAGCAACTGCCGTGGGCGCTCGCGTTCTATGCGCTCGGCGGTGTGAGCTGGCTGGTCTGGGGCGCGTTCGTGCGCGTGGCCGTGTCGACGACGGGCCACTGGCTCGTCGGCCACGTGGCGCACCGCGCGGGCGAGCAGCGCTTCGTGAACGCGGGCGCGGCGGTGCAAGGCTTCAACTCGAAGCTCTTCGGCGCGCTCAGCATGGGCGAGGGCTGGCACAACAACCACCACACCCATCCGCGCTCGGCGCAGATGGGCATCGAGCCCGGCCAGCTCGACCTCGGCTGGCTCTTCGTTCGCGCGCTGGAGAAGCTCGGCCTGGCCACAGACGTGCACACCGCAAACATCGAGACGCGCGCGCCCGCCGCGCTTCGCGTCAGCCGGCCTTCTTTCGCGCCTTGGCCAGCGGCGCCAGCTCGGCCGTGAGCGCGGTCTCGAGATCGAGGATTCGCTCGTAGAGGATGGCGCGGTGGCCGCGGATGTCGAAGCGCAGCTCGTCGACGGTGCGCGCGAGCAAGAGCGTGTTGCGGTTGCAGCCCCAGGCGTAGCCGATTTCCAGGTACACGTTCGGGTTCGCGCCGGTGCACTCGGCGATCACCAGCTCGGCCGTGGAGATCTGCTTGAGGATGCGATCGACGATGTCGCCGGTGAACTTGGCGTGGTCGATGCGCTCGCAGAGGAAGCCGGCGGCGTGAATCGGCTTCTGGATGCCGTAATAGAAGACGTCCTCCATCTCCTTGCTGAACGGCATGGCCACGAAGATGTGCGGGGTGGCGTCGGGGTCGTCGCTCGGCGGCGGTCGATCGCCCGGCGACTTCATCGCCGGCTGCGGCGCCACCTCGAGCAGCTCGCGCATGCGCCGCGCGCGCCCAGGATGCTTCTCCACGAAGGTGACCTTCTCGAGGCCGCTCGGCGCTCTGCCATCGGCGAGGGCGGCGTAGAGCGCCTTGAGCTCGGAGAGAAATGCCTGGCTCTCGTCGAGGCCGATGCCGGGGCCGTGCAGCGTGAGCGCGATGTGACGCACGTCGGGCGTGCGCTTGGCGAGCTCGGACATCCCGATGCGGACGATCTCACCGACCTCGCGGTAGTTCAGCGACACCAGCCGCGGCGTGCCCACGAAGACCACGTGCTGCGCGCCGCTCCCCTTGCCCGGCACGAACACGCAGTCGCCGGCCGCGGGATTCACCTGCGCGAGCGCGAGGCCGGCATTGCGGAGCGCCGCCGCGACCGCCTCGTCGGCGCCGTGAAAGCTGCGCGAGTACTTGAGGATGATCGCGTCGGCCGCGAACGTGGTGATCTCGGCGTTCGCGATCTCGATGCGCACCTGGGGAGCCATGGGCACCTCGCCTGGGCCCCGACGTTACCGCAGCCGCGTCGAGAAATTCCGGCGGAGCTACGCCGCGCGCCGGCGCCCGCCGAACCCCGCCACGGCCCAGGCCACGAGCAGCACGCTGGCGAGCACGAAGAGCGTCCAGGAGGTGCCGGCCGTCCACGCCGAGCCCAGCCCGATGATCCAGAGCACGAACAACGCCAGCGCCGCGATCAGCAACGCATGCACCACGGCACACCTCCGGCGAAGAATCTGTGCACGCGCGCGTCGAGCGGCTACGCGAGCTTCTCCTTCGCGGCGGCCGCGCGGAAGATCTTCGGCGTCTTACCGGTCCAGCGCTTGAAGGCCCGGATGAACGTCGCCAGGTCGGCGTACCCGAGCACGAACGCCACCTCGGCCAGCGCCAGGTTCGAGTGCGCGAGGTAGTCCTCGGCGAGCTCGCGGCGCGTCTCTTCCACCAGGCCGGTGAAGCTCAAGCCGAGGCCGCTCAGCCGCCGCTGCAGCGTCCGCGCGCTCATCTTCAGGCCCTGGGCCACGCGCTCCAGCTGCGGCGAGCCGTCTTGCAGGTCGTGTCGGATGCGCTCGCGCACGCGGGCCAGCTCATCGCCCGGACCCGTGCTCGCGCCCAGCTTGCGGTGCGCCTGATCGTCGAGCACCTCGAGCAGCGTGGCGTTCGCCGTGGCCACCGGCATGTTCAGCGTCTCGGCGCCGAAGTGCAGCGCGTTGTGCCCCAGCCCGAAGGTGATGGCCGTGGTGCCGAAGAACTCCTCCAGCGGCTTGCGGTCCGCGGGCGCCGGGTGCGCGAAGCTCACGCGCTTGGGCGCCCAATGCGGCTTCTGCACGATCTCGCGACACACGCGCGTGATGAGCGCGAGCAGCTGCTCGTTGCCGTGTCGGCCGAGCGCGAGCGGCACGCCCGGAATTCGATGATCGATGGCCGCTTCGCCATCGGCCGTCGACTCGAGCGTGAAGACCTCGAAGTCGTTGAGCAGCCCGATGTAGCGCACCAGCCGCTGGGCCGCGGCCTGGAACGAGGGCGCGCTTCGGGCCGAGAGCTCCACCACGCCAAACGCCGCCGGCGGGATCGACTTCGCCAGGTTCAAGCCCATCAGCGGATCACTCAGCCGCAGCGAGAGCTCGTCAGCGAGGGCCTGGAAGAGCTCGAGCGGAACGTCGATGCCGGCGAGGTCCGGCGCGTCCGGCGGCAGGCCGTAGCGGGTGAGGAGGCCGTTCACCTCGCCGCCTGACGCTTTGAAGCGCGCCAGGTACCGCGGCAGGGTCGCGGAGTGCAGGAGGTGGCGGTTCCCCGACATCGAGACCGAGGCTAGCCGTTGACGCGCCGCTTCTCAAACTGGCGCGCGCTGCATGCCCGGTTGGCGCATGGCGCTCATTGCATGTCGATGTGGCGCGATCTGCAAATACCCCGAATGCGCGTTTGGACACGATGCGTCCATGGCCCGGACCAGGAGAACCGCGATGGAGCCCAAAGCCCGCAAGCGAGGCGCCAAGGTGATCGCCCTGTCGCGCGCCGCGAGCAGCCGCCGCGACCGCGCCCGCCAGGAGCCCACGCCGACCGAGGAAGGCATGGCCGCGCTCTCGCGCCTGCTCGAGCCGGCCGCGTACATCCTGCCCCGGAGGAGCGCGTGAGGTCCGCCGCCCGGAAGCGCGCCGTTCAGAATCCCTTCGAAGGGCTGGCGCCCGAGTCGCTGCCGGCCACGCTGCCGCGCGAGTCGCGGCTGGCGCCGCCGTGGGAGGGGCTCGAGGCCCCCGACCTCGAGGCTTTGCGGGCGAGCGCGGGCTTTGGCGGCGCAGTGTCGGCCGGTGAGCCTGGCAAAATCCACCGCGCGCGAAGACCCTCCCCAGCCAGGGCAAGGCCTGTCATCATGCGCGGGTGACGGCCAAGCCTTCACCAACGAAAAGCGCCGACGAGCTCGCGCGCGACCAGCTGGTCCGCGAGCTGCGCGCGCTGGAGACGCCGGAGCTTCTGGCGCTCTGCTTGCGTGGGCGCAATCGGCTCGATCGCCTGCGCCTGTATCTCTCGCTGCTGCGCGGCCGCGCAGGCGCGCGGGCCCAGCTCGCCTCGTGCCTGGTGTGCTTCGACCTGGCCCGGCAGGGCGACGACGTGGCGCAGAAGGAGTTCTTCGCGCTCGCGCCCACGATTGAGGAGCTCGCCCGCGACGGCAAGATGGTGAGCGACCTGGTGGCGCACGACGCCTACCTGGAGCGCACCTGGAACGAGTGCCTCACCGCGCTCGAGAACAGCGATCAGCGCGAGCTCGACGCGCCGCTCTCCATCGACGAGTCCGCGCCCATTGGCGAGCTCGATCTGCTCTCCGACGTCGAGCTCGAGCTCGATCTGGAGCTCGAGGTCCTGCCGCAGGCCGAGGACCCGATCCACGTGGAGCGGGCGAAGTTCGAGTTCGCCAACATCCTCGCGCGGCAGCTCGGCCAGGACTCGGAGCACGGCATCTTCGGCGGCACCGGCTTCGAGACCGGCTCCAGCCGCGAGCTCGATCGCCTCCAGGGCTTTCTGGATCAGGCCATCTCCTACTCGGACATGGTCACCACCGCGCGGGGCATGGCCAGCCTGGGGCACCTGTTCCTGGCCACCAGCCTCCGCATGAAGTCGCTCTTCGGCAAGCGCAACCCCCGCCGCGCCCAGGCGCTGCGCACCGGGCTCTTGCGCCTGCCCGCCGACGTCACCTCCATCGAGCACGCGGCCGCCATCTTCGAGCTCGAGGGCGGCAACGCCATGGTCGCGTTCGAGAAGGTGGTCGAGCTGGTGCTCGACTACCTGGCCTACTGCCACCAGCAGCGCAAGGATCCACGCGCCGCGGTGACCGTGGACTCCTACGTGGAGTCCGAGCGCACGCCGCAGCCGGTGCTGCTCACGGGCGAGAGCCGTCGCCGTCGAGGCTAGCGATGTGGCGGGCGTGGGTGTTGCCGGCGCTGCTCTGCGCGGGCTGTGCGTCGGCGACGAGCGTCCGCTTCCCTCAGGACATCGCGGCCTCGTTTGCCAAGCAGCCCATGCGGTATCTCGAGACGCCGGAGCTCGAGCTCTACTACCCGGCCGACGCCCAGTCCGACGCGATGCGCATCGCCGGGCGGCTCACGCACTGCCTGGAGACGCTGCGCCAGTTGCCGCTCTCGCAGACGCCGCGGCCGCGGCTGCTGCTCTATTTGACGAGCGCCAACTTCAACAACGCGTACGTGCAGCCGATGTTTCTCGGCAACCCGCAGCAGATGGTGGTGCCGCTCCACGAGACCGACGAGCTCTTCAACCTGCTCATCGCGCCGGGCGCCGAGATCGGCGACGTGACCTGTCACGAGGCCGTGCACTATGTGCAGCTGCAGCAGGTCGAGGGCCTGTGGTGGTGGGTGAACCACTTCGGCGGGGAGATCCTCTCGCCCAACATCTTCACCGAGTCGTGGTTCCTCGAAGGGCTCGCGGTGCACTACGAGGGCCGCCTCGACAAGGACGTCGGCCGGCCGTGGAACCCCATCTGGCGCGGCCTGTTTCCCTCGGGCGTGGCGAGCCGCGGCGGCAAGCTCAACCCCGGCTACCTCCAGCCCGACCAGCGCGACACCACGCCGTTCGGCGGCAACTACCTGGTCGGCGAACAGTTCGTGGACTACCTCGCGACCACGTACGGCGAGCAGAAGCTGTGGGAGCTCGTCGATCGCGAGGCCAACAGCCCCGCGCCGCAGCTCGCGGTGGCCGTTCAGTTCATGCGCGTGTACGGCAAGACCCTGGGCGGGCTCTTCAAAGAATTCAGCGAGCACCTCGAGAAAGAAGGGCTGCAGCGGCCGCGTCCTCCGAACCAGCGCGTGCTCGTGGATGACCTCGGCTTCTACGCGCGCATGACCGCCGCGCCCGATGGGACGCTCGCCGTCATCTTCGCGCCGCGCGATCGGCCGGTGGAGCTCGGGCTCTATGGGCCCGACGATCACGAGATATATCGCGTGAGCCTCGCCCCGCTCTTGCCCGAACGGCCGTTCATCACCACCAGCCCCACGGCGATCAGCGGCTTGTGCTTCTCGAGCGATGGGAAGCGGCTCTATTTCGTGGTGCAGGACGTCGCGCTCGACGGCGACGACGAGAGCAAGCTGGTGGAGCTCGACGCCGCCTCGGGCGAGCCGCTCCGCACCTGGCGCTGGCTCGAGGGCATGGGCGGCGGACTGATGCCCGACGGGAAGAGCTACGTCTTCACGCACCTCGAAAAGGACGTCGCCAACCTCGTGGCCATCGACCTCGAGAGCGGCAAGCGGCGCGCGCTCACGTTCTTCACCACGCACCAGAGCCTGGGCGTCTCCGCGATCTCGCCGAGCGGCAAGCGCATCGTCTTCCCCAAGTGGATGGGCCAGGGCTTCGACCTGTTCGTGCTCGAGGACGGCGTCGAGCGCGCGGTCACGCACGATCAGCACTTCAACCAATCGCCGCGCTTCCTCGACGAGGACCACGTGGTGCTGCTCCGCGACGTGGACGGCCGCGCGCAGGCGTCGATCGTGGACCTCGCGTCGGGCGCCGTGAGCCAGGCCACGGACGCGCCGTTCACCGCGTTCGACCCCGCGCCGCGACCCGGCGGTCGGCTCGCGTTCGTGAACCGCGATGCCTGGAGCTGGACGCTGGACGAGGTCCCGCTCGACGCGCAAACGCCCGCGACCATCCCCGAGCCGGTGCCGCCCGCGAACCTGGAGGCCGCGTCGTCCGAGGTTCAGGTGGTTCGCGACGAGCCGTATCACGCGACCGATCACCTGCTGGCGCCGACGTACCACCTGCCGCTCGTCGTGCTCGGGAGCGCGTCGCCGACTTCGATCACCGCGGGCATCGAGGTCGCGGGCAGCGATCGACTCGGCTTTCACAACTACGACCTGCAAGCGTCGTACGGCTATCCCGGCGGGCTCATCAGCTTTGCCGGCGACTACGTGAACATGCAGCTCGCGCCCTGGCAGCTCGGCATCAGCGCCAGCCGCCTCGAGGACAGCGAGCACACCATCGAGTACGACCTCGATCTGGGCATCTCGCGCACCTTCTGGACCACGCCGGTCACGCTCGACGTCCCCTTCATCCGCCGCGAGTCCGCAGGGTTCACGGGCGATCTCGTGGGGCCGCGGCTCACGGTGCTGCTCGCGCCGGTGACGGGCTCCGTCTACGGCGGCACGCAGCGCGGCTTCAGCTTGAACCTCTCCGGCCAGGGCTTCCCACGCGGCCTGGGGAACGACTTCGACTTCGCGGACGTCCGCAGCGCGCTGCGAATCTGGCTCCCGCAGCCGATCCCGCGCGCGAGCCTGAGCGTGCTCGGCGTGGCGCGCGCGCTCCCCGGTGCGCCCGAGACCTTGCTGACGGTGGGCGGCCTCCAGCCCGCTGGCCTCATCTTCCAAAGCAGCAACACCGGCGCAGATGGATTGCAGGGCGTGATCCTGCCCACCCAGGTGAGCTTCAACGAGCCGCTGCGCGGCTACGAGGACTTCACGCTCCACGGGAACGCGGTGCTCATCGGCGGCGCCGACTTCCACGTGCCGCTGGTCATCGACTACGGCTGGGCGTCGTTCTTCTACATCCTGCCTTCGTTCTTCGTGCGCGAGGTGGACCTCGACGCCTTCGGACGGCTGGCACAGCTCGACGGACCGGTGCCGGGAACGCACCGCGTCGTGGGCGCGCAGCTCTCCCTCCAGACCCGCATCGGCAGCCTCTATGCGCCCGTCTTGTATGTGCAATTCGCCAATCGCTTCGACGACGGACTGGGCCCGCTGACCTTCTTTGGGCTCTCGCTGTAACCGGCTCAACGGAGTTCCGTCCAGGCTATATATTTGCACCCGTCGATCGGGAATCTTCGCCTCGGCATGCACCGGCCATCGACCCTCGCGTTGAAGTGCCCGGTCTGCCACCGGGATGTGGCGCCGATGCCCATCGAGGGCATCGCGGAGCAGGCGCTGCAGGCGCGCGATCTCTTCATCCGCCACGCCGACCGGCAGCACGGCGTGGGCGAGCTCGACGCGCTGATGTTCTACGCCGAGGCGCTGCGTCGCCGCGCGAAGCTCTGATATCCAGCGGCCGGAATGGACCGCGCCGCCCGACGACAAGCGATTCGCGCGAGCACGCGCTTGCAGTCGCCCAGGCTCTGTCCGGAGCTGACGCTGGCGCTCGGCGATCGGCTCATGGACGTGTGGCAGGCCGCCGAGGACGCGGAGGGCAAAGGCCAGCTGCCCTCGCCGTTCTGGGCGTTCGCCTGGCCTGGCGGGCAGGCCCTCGCGCGGTTCGTGCTCGATCATCCGGACGTCGTCCGCGACAAGCGCGTGCTCGACTTCGCCTCGGGCTGCGGGGTGAGCGCCGTGGCCGCGGCGCGCGCAGGTGCGGCCCGCGTCATCGCCGCCGACATCGATCCCTGGGCCGCCGCGGCCATCGAGGAGAACGCCCGCGCCGCGGGCGTCGAGGTCGACATCCGCGAGGACGATCTCGTCGGCCGCGACGAGGGCTGGGACGTGGTGCTCGCGGGCGACGTCTGCTACCGGCAGGAGTGGTCACCGGGCATCGTGCGCTGGCTGCGGACCCTCGCCGCGCGCGGCGCCCACGTGCTGCTCGGCGATCCCGGCCGTGGCTTCACGCCGACCCAGGGCCTCAACGAGCGCGCGCGGTACGTGCTCGCGACCACGGTCGATGTGGAAGGCGCCGCCCAGCGGGAGCCGCGCGTCTGGGACGTGCTGCCCGACGAGCGCTGAATCACTGAACCGGTTCGCTCGGTCCCGACTTGAGCGCGCTGCGTGCGGCCGCGGCCCGGAGCTGCGCCAGCGCGCGCGCGTCCGTGGGCTTGGCGCCGTGCACCCGCTGCAGGTGCGTGGTCAGCTCTTGCTCCAGCCAACCCAGGGTTCGATCCAGCTCGTCGCTCACTCCGGTCGCGGCCCAGTCGCACTGGGCACACCGGAGCTCCACCAACCTCGCCATCGCAAGCGCTCCCGCTCGCCACCCCGCCCCGAGCGTCGACAAAATAACATCATTGGCCTGCAGGGGAAGATGGCGGCGCATCCATCTGGGGCGTCGGCCGTTGAGGCAGGAGGGCCGAAAACCAAGCCGAGGCACCATGTTGGTCATCCCTTGCTTCCTCTGCGGTTGGTGGGGCTTCGCCCACGACGACGAGCTGGGCTCGCGCGACCTCCTTCGCGCGCTGCGGGCGCACCTGCGCAAGGCACACCAGCAGCAAAGCGTGTCCTGAGCGCTGGACAACGCCGTTCACCTTCCATCAGATCCTTTTGCTTCCCGGTGCGTGCCTTCAGGCGCGGTGCCGTGAGAGATGGAGGATTCGATGGTGGCTTCGTACCTGGCCGCGCTGATCTTGGCCGCGGCCGTCGATGCGCCGGTGACGTCGGTGGAGGTCTTCAGCGATCGCGCGCGCGTGACGCGGCTCGCGAACGTGACCCTCGGCGCGAGCGAGAAGGTCGAGCTCCCGCTGCTCCTGGACACCGTGGATCCCGCGACGGTCCGGCTCACGGCGAAGAACGCCGAGGTGCGCCGCGTAGAGCTCGCGCGCGTGGAGGCGCAGGACTTCCCAAAGACCGAGGCCAAGAAGCTCCTCGACGCGCTCGACGCGCTCGACGACGCCATCCGCCAGACCGAAGGCGAGCGCGGCGCCGCGCAAGCCGTGCTCGAGGTGCTCAATCGCGTCCGGCCGACGCTGCCGCCGAGCGAGCCTGGCAAGCCGCAGCCGCACCTCACGCCCGCGAGCTGGACGAGCTCGCTGAACTTCGGGCGCACCTATCGCGAGAAGCTGCAGACGCGGATCCGGGCCGCGTCAATCAAGCTCGAGGATCAGAATCGCGAGCGGCAGAAGCTGCTCGCCGAGGCCGCCAAGCTCCAGGCCGAGCGGCACGGTGGCTGGCGGGTGACGGCGACGGTCGCGGGGAGCGGGCCCGCGCAGCTCGCGCTCACGTACATGGTCTCCAACGCGCGCTGGTACCCGAGCTACGACCTCACGCTCTTGCCGGATCGCGCGCAGGTGATGGTCTCGTTCGCGGCGCTGGTGAGCCAGGAGTCGGGCGAGGACTGGGACAACGCGCGGCTCACGGTGAGCACGGCTGTCCCCGCGAGCGCGACCACGTTCCCCAAGCTGCGCACCTGGAAGATCGGCGAGAAGGAGCGCTTCATTCCCACGCCCTCGCCCGCCGCGGAGTTCATCCCGCCCGCGCCGCCCGCCGTGCCGCCCCTCGCCATGGCCGACACCGACACAAACCTGCTCTTGCGTCGGCTCGCACAGCGCGCGGGCACGGCCGACTACCGCTTCAAGGACAACGGCAAGAACGGCGCCATCGGTCAGACCCGCGGCGGCGAGACCGGCATTGAGCTCGACCGCGACGGCGATGGAATCCTCGACCAGGAGGACGACCTCAAGAAGGCCGCACCTGCCGAGAAGCCGAAGCCGCCGCCTCCGCCGCCGGCGATGACCGCGCGCCCGCCCGAGAGCGCGCCGGCAGCGCCTTCGCCGGTGATGATGGATGAGGTGATGGAGGAGCGCGAAGCCACCGTGTCAGGCGGCTTCGCTCGCGGCGAATCCGCAGACAAGTACGTGCCCACCGTGCAGTTCGGGCTCGCGCCGCCGCCGGGCTACGTGGCTCCGAGCTACGCCGCCAACCTGCCCGCCGCGCTCGCCGGTGGCTATGACCTCGCGTTCGACTCGGTGCAGCCCGAGACCGTCCCCAGCGGCAAGGGCGCGCGGCACGTGGCGCTCTTCGCGGTGGCCTGGCCGGTGACCGTGGAGCGCAAGCTCTACCCCGCGCTCGCGCCCGAGGCGTTCCTGGTGGCCGAGCTGAAGAACCCGCAGTCCAACGCGCTTCCTGGCGGGGAGGCGAACCTCTACGTCGGCGCGGATCCCGCGGGCACCGCGCACCTGGGCTTCGTGGCCCCGGGCGAGGAGTTCACCCTGCCGCTCGGGCTCGATCGCGCGATCAAGCCGGTGCGCAACGTGAAGCTGGTGCAGGCCGAGAAGGGGATCATCGGCAAGGACGAGGTGAACCAGTACGACGTGACCATCGAGGTCGCGAATCCGTACGGCGTGCCCGTGTCCGTCAAGACGTTCGACCAGTGGCCGGTCACCGACGACGAGCACGTGGAGGTGAAGCTGCTCTCCACCGCGCCGTACGCGAAGCAGGATCCGGTCAAGGGCTCACTGGAGTGGGACGTGGTCCTGCCGCCGCACGGCAAGACCACCCTCGCCTTCAGCTACTCGCTGCGCCACCCGAAGGACACGAGGCTCCACCAGTGAACGCCATGCTCAGCCTCGTCTCCGTCCTCGTCCTCGCTGCGGCACCGGCCACGCCCGTGGTGCGCGCCACCGTCTATCCCGATCGAGCGCAGGTCGTTCGTCGCGGTGAGCTCCCCTGCGGTCCGCGCGCCATGCTGCGCTTCGAGAACCTGCCGCCCTCTGCCGAGGCGACGTCGTTCCGCGCCGCGACCGATACGGGGACCGTCGAGGGCCTGCGCGTGGAGGCGCATCCGCAGCTCGACGCGTATTCCAAGCCGGTGGTCGACGCCGAGAAGGAGCTGCACGACCTGCGTCAGAAGCAGGCCGCGCTGCAGGACGATCGGAGCCGCGCGGAGCAGGAGGCGGCGCAGTCGGCTTCGTACGGCGAGGTGACGGCCACGCTCCTCTCGCGCGAGATGGTCGAAGACAAGCCGAACACCAACGCCTGGAACGGCGCCCTCGACGCCCAACTCGACGGGCAGCTCCGCGCGAACCAGGCCGTGGTGAAGGTCGACGCGCAGCTTCGTGACGTGGAGCTGAAGATGGCGAGCGTCAACGCGCGGCTCGCTCAGATGCAGGCCGCCGCAGCGCGGAGCACAACGACTGCGGAGGTCCTCGTCTCCTGTCCGGCCGGGAAGACGGCGCAGGTGGAGCTGACCTACCTCGTGGGCGGCGCGGGCTGGCAGCCGGCCTACGAAGCGCGCGCCGACGAGGGCGCGGGCGCGGTGGAGCTCACGACCTTCGCGACGGTGCGTCAGGCGACGGGAGAGCCCTGGAACCACGCGCAGCTGATCCTGTCGACGGCGGTGCCCCGCCAGAGCGCGACGCCGCCGGAGATCCAACCGCTGCGCGTGGGCGCGTCGGAGAAGTCCGAGGAGCGCAAGGTGCTCGTGCGGCGCGACGAGGAGACCAAGCACGCCGAGGTCTCCACCGCCGACGCGACCGCGACCACGCCCGCCGCCGGCAAGCCGCTGCGCGCCGCAGATCAAGGGCTCTCGGTGCAGCTCTCGGCGCCGGAGCCGTCGGACGTGCCTGGAGACGGCACGCCCTCGCGCGTCTTCGTGGCGCGCAACAAGCTGCCCGCGAAGTTCGCGCTGCGCACGGCGCCCAAGCTCGCGCCGTTCGTGTTCCGCGTGGCCGACCTCACCAACAGCGCGCCCTTCCCCCTCCTGGCCGGGCCCATCGACGCGTTCCGCGGCGCTGGCTTTCTGGGTCGCACCGCGCTCGAGCGCGTGGCCGTGGGCGCGCCGTTCCATGTGACGTTCGGCATCGACGAAGCGGTGAAGGTGAAGCGCACCGTGCTCCAGGAGATCCAGCGGCAGACCGGCGTCTTCGGTGGGAACCAGCGCTTCAGCTTCGCGTACCAGTTCGAGGTGGCGAACTACCAATCGGGCGCGCGGCACATCGAGCTGGCGGAGCACGTGCCCGTGAGCGAGCTCGACGACGTGAAGGTGGAGCTCGAGACCAAGACCACCGCCGGCTTCGACCTCCAGCGCGACGACGGCATCGTCACCTGGAAGCTCGACCTGCCCGCGGGCAGCACGAAGAAGGTGAACCTCGCCTTCCACGTCGACGTGCCCAGCAGCTACGACACCTCGGGCCTCTGACGCACCTCAGCGGCCCATCTGTCCATCAATTAACCAATTCTTCAGACGTTCACGAATGCGCCATCTACCCGTGCAAAACGCGCCAGGCATCGCCTAGAATGCTCCGTTATGAGCGCAAATCCGAACCGACTCCTGACCTCGCACGAAGCTGGCGCCCTGCTGCAGATGGACCCGAGCTCCATCGTGAAGTGGGTGAACGACGGCCTGCTGCCCGCGTTCCGCACGCCTGGCAAGCACCGCCGCATCAAGGCCAGCGACCTGCTCGCCTTCCTGCGCACGCACGGCATGTACATCCCGGCGGAGCTGGCCGAGGGTGCGGTGCAGGTGCTGGTGGTCGATGACGACGAGCACTTCTTGAAGGCGCTCGGCCGCTCGATGAAGAGCTACAAGGACTTCGAGTTCAACGCCTGCACGAGCGGCATCGAGGCGCTGGTGCACGTGGGCGCGCGCAAGCCCGACGTGCTGGTCATCGACGTGCACATGCCCGAGGTCGACGGCCTCGACGTGCTGCGCGTGCTCAAGTCGAGCCCCGCCACGCGCGACGTGCAGGTGGTGATGGTCACCGGCAAGCCGAGCGCGGAGCTGGAGAAGCGCGCGCTCGCCATGGGCGCCAAGGCGCTCGTGGAGAAGCCGCTCACCGCGGCCCGGCTGGTGGAAGCGCTGCAGGCCCGCGCGGCCTGAGTCGTCGCGACATCGCCACGCTGAAAATCGAAACCGCCTGAGCGGCCCGAGGGCTGCGTCAGGCGGTGTCGATTTGCTTCCTGCGAGTGGAGGCGCCGGGAATCGAACCCGGGTCCGAAAGCCCGCAACTTCAGTTCACTACGTGCGTAGTCGGTGCTTGTTACCCAGCCGGCGTTTCCACCGACAAACCCGACGACCGGGATCCCGGAAGATCTCGCCCCTCTCTCCCCGGGCAGGGAGAAGAGCCAGCCTGCTTCATGGCGCTCGACCCCGACACCACAGGCGGGGTACCGGGCGAGCGTCGCGTTAAGCCGGTTTAGGCGGCCAGCGCGAAGTCAACGTTGTCGTTGGCTTTTGTGTTTTTGGCCGAGGTTTTAACGCGGTCCCAACCACCCGCGGCACGCGATCTGAGGTCTTGTTGCCCTCGTCGAAACCAGTTCGCCCCCAAAGTTGGGGCCTGCTCGAGCGCGGCCTATCCGCGCCCACCTCAACCGTAAGAGGGCCAACCGGACCCGTCAAGCAGCCCGGCAGGCAGCTGACGACGCCGGCCGGCCTGAAGGCCTGACGAATGGGGGCGCCCGGCTTTCCCTGCTTGGCCCACGGCGCGCGCGTGGCGGGTCGCAGTGTGCGTCAGGGAGCGAGCAGCCGCTCGTCGGAGCAGCGGCTCTCGGGATCTTGAACTCTCCCGAAGGGCGCGCTACCCACGACCCCGAGCCCGCCCGTGAGCCAAGCCTCAGCCACCAACCTGGCCCGCCTCTGGGGCGTGGTCCGCGACAACAAGGCCTACCGCAGGCTCTTCGCGGCGAACCTGGTCTCGCAGCTCGGCGACTGGTTCAGCACCGTGGCGCTCTTCTCGCTGATGCTCGAGCTCACGGGCCGCGGCGAGTCGGTGGCGCTCGTCCTGGTCTGCCACCTGATGCCGATGTTCTTCGCGGGGCCCATTGCGGGCGTGGTGGCGGATCGCTTCGACCGGCGCTTCATCCTCGTGGCCGCCGATCTCTCTCGTGCGCTCGTGGTGCTCGGCTTCCTCCTCATCCGAAAACCGGAGCATGCGGTCATCGCCTACGCGCTGGTCGCCACGCGCTCGGTGTTCACCGCGTTCTTCGAGCCCGCGCAGCAGGCCACGTTCCCGAACCTCGTCGACGCGAAGGACCTCGTGGTCGCGAGCGCGCTCGAGAACTCGGTCTGGGCCACCACGCTGGCGCTGGGCTCGGCGCTCGGCGGCATCTTGATGCTCTACGCGGGCCGGCCGGCCATCTTCGTCATCAACGCCGGGACCTACCTCTGCTCCGCCCTGCTCTTGCGCGGGCTGCCCGATCGCGTCGCGCGCGCGAAGGTCGAAGAGAAGACCGTGCGCCCGCCGGGCTGGAGATCGGCGCTGGGCATCACCGACTTCCTCGAGGGGCTCCGCTACCTGGGCGAGAACGCGCGGGTGCGCGCGCTGGTGCTCGCCAAGGGCGGCTTCGGGCTGACGCTGGGTGGCGTGCTGGTGCTGCTCGCGTTCTTCGGCGAGAAGGTCTTCGTCGAGGCGGGGCAGATGGGCATCCCCATGCTCTGGACGGCCCGCGGTATCGGCAGCTTCGTCGGCCCGTTCATCGCCTGGCGGCTCGGCGGCGACAGCCCGCCGGCGCTTCGACGCGGCGTGACCATCGCGTTCGGCCTGGTGTGCCTGTCGTACCTGCTCTTCGCCCGCGCGCCGACGCTGCTGCTGGCCGCGCCGGTGCTGATGATCGCCAACTCGGGCGGCTCGATTCTCTGGACCTACGCCTCGAGCATCCAGGCGCTCATCGTCCCCGATGCCCTGCGCGGACGCGTGGCCGCCGCGGACATGGGCTGGATGACGCTCACCATGGCCTCGTCGGACCTGCTCACCGGACACCTCGTCGACGCCGGCGTCCCGCCGCGCTGGCTGATGGCCGGCTGCGGCCTGGTGGCCATCGTGCCCATCACCTATTGGATCATGGCGCAGCGGCACTTCCGCGATCCGCTGCTCACGACGGCGCAGGCCCAAGCCCAGGCGTGATCAAGCGGAGCTGCGCGGCTCCTCGGCCAGGCCGAAGAAGCGCTCGATCTCGTTGAGCAGGCGCTTGCGCTCCTTCTCCTGCGTGTTGCGCATCTGCTCGGCGGTGAGGTTCTCGCGGATCATGGCCAGTTGCGCGCCGCGGGTGGCCATCACCTCGCTCAGCCGCTCCGCGAGCTCGGGCCGGCGGGTAATGATCTCCTGGAACGCGGCCTTGTCGAGGCGCAGGCACTCGCTGGGGCACGTGGCGGTGACCGTGGCCTCGCGGGCGTTGCCGGTCATCACGCCGAACTCGCCGAAGACGTCCGGCGCGCGGAGCGTGTTCACCTCGCGCTCCGGTGTCCCGCCCACGTGCACGGTCACCCGCGCTTCGCCGTGCGCCAGGATGTACAGGTAGTGCGCGGTGCGGCCCTGCTCGGTCATCACCTCGCCGCGCGCGAACGGCGCGGGCACACAGTGCGTGGCGAGCTGGTCGAGCTCCTCGCGGGTGAAGTCCTTGAAGAGCGCCACCTCGGCGAGCAGCTCGATGCGCCTCGCGTGCTCGCGCTCCACCTTGCGACGCTTGTGCTCCTCGTCGTCATTCGAGACGAAGACCGTCGCCGCGGGGACCGCCAGCGGAATCCCGGCGCGGTGCAGCGCCGCGTAGAGGCGCTCGCGGACGGCCGAGTTGGTGCCGTCGTCCTGGGCGAGGTCGGTGAGCCAGTAGCGCGCGGCGTAGTAGGCGAAGCTGTCGCGGCCGTCGCGGGCGAAGTCGAAGCAGATGCAGTGCGGCTTCGGGTCGTGGGCCACGTTGGGGATGGGGCTGCTCTGGAGCGCGGTGTTCACCACGGCGATGACGTCGCTCGGCGCATAGCGGAAGTCCACGTTGAAGTAGACCCAGTAGCGCCGCTGCACCGGCTGCTCGCTGCGCTTGCCGAGGATCATGATGTTCCCGGCCAGCAGCACCGAGTTGGGCACGATCACCGTGTCCCAGTTGCGCGTCTCGACGACCGTGTGCCGCCAGCGGATCTCCTTCACCTTGCCCTGGGTGTTGGCGTCGAGCTGCACCCAGTCGCCGACGTGGATGGAGTTGTCGAGCTGCAGCGCCACGCCGCCGAGGATGTTGCCAATGGTGGGCGCGAGCGAGAGGCCGAGCACGCCGGAGATGACGGCGCTGGTGGCGATGAGGCTGGAGAGGTTCACCTCCGCCTCGTGCAGCGCGTGGAACGCGGCCACCAGGTAGCCCGCGCCGATGACCAGGTCGGCCACGATGCTGGGCACGTCGGCGGTGACAGCGGGCACGAGCAGATCGAAGACCAGCACCACGCCCAGGTTGAGGATGGTCACCGTGGCGAAGAACTCGGAGAGCGAGCTGGCGATGGCGCTCCAGTGCGTCGCGCCGAGTCGATCCAGCAGCACGGCGATGAGCCCGTGGACGAGGTTCAGCCCGAAGAGGATGAGGGTGTGCTTGATGCGCCGCCGCCGCCGCGGCTGAAAGCGCCGAAGCAGCGCGGCAAGCAGCACCAGCCCCACGGCCGTGGCCAGCGCACGCACCGGGAGTGCGTGGCCGGCGAGCTGGAGGTCGCCGTCAGCGCCTGGGAAGGCGCCGAGCGCCACCGCGAGCCAGCGGTTCATCCCGCCATCATCCGGCTGGTGGGCAGCGCGCTCAAGTTCGTGTCGGGCTAGCATCGGCGGCCATGGTCCAGCCCGAGCCCTCCCTCCGCCCGACCGACGTGCCCGCAAGCCCGCCCTCCGTGCTCCCGGCCGCGCGGTTGCTCGTGCAGGCCGCAGCGTGGCTGATGGTGATTGGCCTGGCCACCGGCGGGCTCGCGTCGTCGGCGATGACGGGCCAGCTCCCCGCGGATCCTCATGCGGCGCTCGCGAGCCACCTGAATGGGCTCCTCGGCGCGCTGTGGATGGTGGCGGTGTCCTGGAGCATGCCCATGCTGCGCTACGGGCCGGTCGGGCAGCGGCGGCTGGCGCTGGGGCTCATCGTGGCCAACTACGCCAACTGGCTGGTGACGGCGGTGAAGGCGTTCTTGCACGTGGCGGGCGTGGGCCCGAGCGCGGACCTGGCCAACAACGCGGTCTTCGGAGCCCTCACCGTCTTCGTGGTCACGCCGGCGCTGGCGAGCGCGCTGGCGTGGGCGCTGGGCTTCCGCAAGGCCTGACCTTGCACTTCTTCACGGGGCACGAGGCCGAGCTTGGGTGAGACTCGAGTCATGCCCACCGTGACCGTCGACCCGCGCCGCTGCGAAGGCAAGAAGGACTGCATCGAGGTCTGTCCGGAGCGCGTGTTCGCCATGCGCCCGGTGGATCCGGCGATGCCCTGGTACATCCGGCTCAAGGTCGCGGCGCACGGCGGGCGCCAGGCCTACCCGCGCGATCCCGAGAAGTGCACCGCGTGCATGAAGTGCGTCGAGGCGTGCCCCGAGGACGCGATCCGCGTCGTGCCGTAGCGCGCGTCACGCCGGCGTCGGCCGAACGACCCACGACCCACGTCCCGCGATCGGGCTGACCCGCTGATTTAGCGCTTCTTGCCGGCCTTCTTCTTGGCCTTCTTGGCGGCCTTGGCGGGCTTCTTCTTCGCCACCTTCTTGGCCGGCTTCTTCTTGGCAACGGCCTTCTTGGCGGCGTTCTTGGGCGCAGCCTTCTTGGCCACCTTCTTCGCGGCCTTCTTGGCCGGCTTGGCCTTCTTCGCGGGCTTCTTGGGCGCGGCCTTCTTCGCGGGCGCCGGGAGCTCTTCGATGATGTCGTCGGGCACCACCGAGAGGTGCCGCGCGTTCTTGCCGAAGTGCTTCTTCATCGGCTCGAAGTAGTACTCCACCCAGCCCTGCTCGTAGGCGTGGCCCTGGCCCTCGGGGATGTCGAGGTGCTCGAGGAGGAGCTCGGTGCCGCCGTCGACGGGCGTGAGGGTGAGCGCGAGCCGCGAGTCGCCGGCCTCGGCGGGGAACTCCGTGGTGCGCCACGACTGCACGATGCGCTTGCCCGGCTCCAGCTCGACGATCTTGCCGGTGATGTAGCCGTCCCAGGCGCTGTGGGCGCCGCCGACCACGGCCTCGACCTCCGCCGGACTGCCCGTGAATGCGCCGTGCTGCGTGGGATCGAGCCAGGCGTTGTAGACCTCGTCGGGCGAGGCCGCCAGGAGCACCGTCATCCGCAAAGCGTCGTTGGGCATGGTTCCCTCCGGGAGGGCGATTTTGAGCCTGCAGGCCCGGGGTGGATCAAGCGAATTTGGGACAGGATGCGGGCATGATCGACGGCAGACCTTCCATGACCGCGCGCGCCGTGGCCGCCGTGCGTGCCAAGCTGGAGCGCCCCTCGGCGCCATCGGGCGATCCCGAGTCGGAGCTGCGGCTCTACCAGTCGTTGATCGCCGAGATTCCGCCCGATGCGCCGCGCGAACGCGTCCGCGAGCTGGCGACGATGATCGCCATCCGCACCCGCTTCTTCGACCAGGCGGTGCTGGACGCGCTCGCGAACCATGTTAACCAGATTGTTATTCTTGCCGCTGGCTACGACGGCCGCGCGCTGCGCTTTCGTACCCCGGGCGTGCGCTTCTTCGAGGTCGACTTCCCAGCGACCCAGGCCGACAAGCGCGCCCGGCTCGCGAGCGTGAACGCGCGCACCGACGACATCGCCTTCATCACCGCGGATCTCACGCAGCCTGGCCTCGAGGCCGCCCTCGCCCACGCAGGTCACGACGCGCGTGCGCCCACGCAATGGCTCTGTGAGGGACTGCTGCGCTACCTGCCCGAAGATGCGGTGCGTTCGCTCTTCGCGAGGACCGCCTCGCTCTCGGCGCCCGGCAGCGTGTTCTCGGCCAGCATCGCCGCACGCGTCCCCGGCTGGGAAGACCCGAATCCCGCGCGTCGCGCCGAGCGCGCCGAAGAGCTCGAGCGCATCGGCGAGCCGGTGCTCACCGTGGTGCCGCCCGAGGTCGCGAAGGCGTGGCTCGAGGCCGCGGGCTGGCAGGTCGAGCGCATGGCGGACATGGCCGCCGAGGCGCCCGGGATGCGGCCCGGAACGATGATCGCGACGGCGATTCGCTAGGCGAGGCCCACGAAGAGCGTCTGCACGTCGTCATCGGCGTCGAGCTCTTCGAGAAAGGCTTCCACGTCGGCGCGCTTGGCGTCATCGACCGAAACGGGATTCTTGGCGCGCCAGATGAGGGCCGCGGAGCTCACCTTCCAGCCTGCGGTCGCGAGCGCCTTGCTCACGGTGTCGAGGTCCGTGGGCTCGGTGAAGAAGCGCGTGGCGCCCTCCTCCGCCGCTTCCAGATCCTGCGCGCCCGCTTCGATGGCGGCTGTCTCGGCGTCGGCGCCGGCGGGCGGACTGGCTTCGATGGCGCCCAGGCGCGTGAAGTCCCAGCTCACCGCACCCGTCGCTGCGAGCTGGCCCTTGCGGAACGCAATGCGGATGTTGCTCGCGGTGCGCGTGCGGTTCTCGGTGAGGCACTCCACGATCACCGGCACCTGGTGCGGCGCGAAGCCCTCGTACGTCACGAGCTCGTAGTTCACGACCTCATCGAGCAGGCCCGCGCCCTTCTTGATGGCGCGCTCGAGCGTGTCGCGCGGCATCGACGCCTTTTTTGCCGCGTCCACGCAGAGCCGCAGCTTGGGGTTCATCTCGGGATCCGGCCCGGCCTTGGCGGCCACCATGATCTCTTTGACCAGCTTGCTGAACACGCGCCCCTTGGCAGCGGCGTTCTCGGTGCGGCCCTTGTGCTTCCACTGTGCGCCCATGCGCGGCTTCTACCGCAACGGCGCGGTCCAGCCCAGCCTGCGAATCAACTTCGGCTGAACACCCGTCTCCGCGAGCAACGCGTCGAGCTCCGCGCGGGCCTTGGGATTCGTGGCCTGCACCTTCCTCGCGAGGATGAGCTCGTTCTTCAACGAGTGCTCCCAGCCCGTGAGCTCGGTGACGGTCACCGCGTAGCCGCTCGCCTCCAGCGCCAGCGCGCGGATGACGTTGGTCAGGTGCGAGCCGAACTCGCGCCGGTGCCACGGGTGCGCGAAGAGGCTGACCATGGTCGGGCGGGCGGCGCTCTTGTGCTCTTTGAGTTGGGCCGCGACTTCGGCTTGGCAGCACGGCACCGCCGCGACGTGGTCCGCGTTGTGGGTGATGGCCGCGTAGAGCGCGTCGTCGGTGGCGGTGTCGCAGGCGTGCAGCGCGGTGAGCAGGTGGATGCGCTCGGGATACGGCGCGTCCTCGAGCTGCGCGGTCACGAAGCCCATGCGCCCGAAGTGGAGCCGGTCGGCGCGCTCCTTCGCGCGCGCGGTGAGCTCGGGGCGCCCTTCGATGCTCACGAGCTGGCCCTTGTCCGCTTTGGAGAAGAAGAGCTCGTAGAGGATGAAGCCGAGGTAGGCGTTGCCGCTGCCCACGTCGACCACGCGCGGATCACCGAAGCGCTCGAACACGTCGCCCAGCGCCGGCGTGAGCAGTCCCACCAGGTGGTTCACCTGCTTGAGCTTGCGGAGCGCGTCGGCGTTGAGCTGGCCCTCGCGCGTCAGCAGATGCAGCTCGCGCAAGAGCTCCTTGGACTGATCGGGGAGCAGCTCGCGGCGCACGTTCTCGGCGCTGACCTTGCGACGCATGACACCACCCTAACGTCAGCTCGCGGCCGTGACCACGCGAACGAAGACCTCGCGCTCGGCGCCGCAGGACGTGCACGAGACGCGGACCACGCGGAGCCGCTCGCCGTCCACCTCACGCGCCGAGTGCTCCTCCACCTTGAGCGCCACCTCGCCGCAGACGTGGCACGGAAGCGCGGTCGCTCGGCCTTCGACCACGGCCGTCGACGGAACCTCGAGCGCGCTCCCGGGCGTGCCACCAGGCGCCACACGACCGAGCGCTTCGACGTCCGCTTCGAGGGCGTACTCCGCCTTGCGCAGCCGCGTCCGGTGCCGCGCCGCGAAGGCGCCCACCACCGCGGCGGCCAGCACGAGCAGGAGCTTGTAGCCGAAGAAGAAGAACACGCGCGCACGCTACCCGTGCGGACGCCCCTCGGAAAGCCTGAGTTCGATACCATGCAGAGATGGCCCCGCTCGTGCTCGCCGTGCTGCTCGCGGCCGCGCCCGCCACCACGTCGCTGCACCTGAAGGAGCCGCCTGTCCCGGCCGGCGCCGCGCTGCGTCCGACGTCGCCCGATGCGCACGTGCACCTCGACGTCCAGCTCCGGCTGCGCAACCGCGACGCGCTCGACGCCACCATCGCCGCCCAGCACGATCCGCGCTCGCCGACGTTCCGGCGCTACTTCACTCCCAGTGAATTCGCCGAGCGGTTTGGGCGCAGCGAAGTCGAGTACGCGTCGCTCGTGGATGCGTTCGAGCGCGCGGGTCTGCACGTCACGCGCTGGCCGAACCGCGCGTCGCTCACCGTCGACGGCAGCGCGGGCCAGGTGCAGAAGCTGCTCGGCGTCACGCTGCTCGATGGCCCGGGCTTTCACACCTTCCGCGGCGAGGGACGCTTGCCAGCGAACGTCGCGCCGCTCGTTCAGTCCGTGTTCGGGCTCGACGATGAGCTCAAGCCGCACCGGCACATGGCGGCCTACGCGTGCGCGTTCGGGGGCTTCGCGACCTCGCCGCAAGACGCCGTCGGCCCCGATGACTTGCGGCTCTACTACGACATCAACCCGATCCTCTCCGCCGGCGACGCCGGGCCCGGTCCCGAGGTGGCCGTGCTCGGGACGCTGGTGTCGGGGCAGGCCGCGCTCGATCCCACGCAGATGCAGGCTTTCTACGGCCTCGTCGGCTCGGGCGCGCAGCTCGAGCTCGATCGCCTCGGTCCCGCCGACGCGGGCACGCAGACCGATCCACTCTACGACCTCGAAGAGACGATGGACTCGGAGCTGCCAACCGTCGCCGCGCCGGGGATCTCGCGCGTGCACCTGGTGCTCGGGCCGCTGCCCACCATGTTCACCGACGACATGACCTACGTGGTGAACACCCTGCCCCAGCTCTCGGCGGTGACCAGCTCGTTCGGCTTCTGCGAGCCGGAGTTCTCGGTGTGGTTCAGCGGCGACGACGTGCAGAGCCTGGCGGACCTCGTCGCGCAAGGCGCCGCAGAAGGCCAGTCCTGGTTCTCCGCCGCGGGCGACTACGGTGCCGACGACTGCGGCGACCAGAGCGGAGCGACGGTGGACCTGCCCGCGTCGCTGCCCTACGTCATCGCCGTGGGCGGCACCATGTGGACCGGCTCGTTCAGCAACCACGTGCTCGCCGGCTACGGCCAGGAGACCACCTGGAACGAGGGCAGCTACGCCGGCGGTGGCGGCGAGAGCACGCTCTTCACGCGGCCCGCATGGCAAACCGGCCCAGGCACGCACGGCACCCAGCGCGAGCTCCCGGACCTCTCGCTGATGGCAGCCACCACGCCCGGCATCACCATCGTCGTCGACGCCACCCACCAGCTCGAGGCCTGCGGCGACGGCACCAGCGACGCCTCGCCGCTCGCTGCCGGCATCTTCACCGCCGTCGGCAGCAAGCTCGGATGCCGTCTGGGCCCGCCGGCGCTGGAGCTCTATCGCTTCGCCGAGGCGCAGGCCTCGGGCACCGGTCCGGCCGCCTTCCACGACATCACCACCGGCAACATCACCACCGACAACATCACCGGGGCGAGCGCAGCCGTGGGCTACGACGAGGCCACCGGCTTGGGCTCGCTCGATGTGGCCCAGCTCTACCAGGCGTACCTGGCCGCGGGCGGCTGCGGCGCGTTCGACGGCGGCTACGGCCTCCTCGACGGCGGCAACGGGGTCCTCGACGCGGGCCCGGCACCGGACGCGGGCATCCCCTGCCATCCGCTGGACTCGCCGTCGGGCTGCCCGCCTGGCCTCACCTGCCAACCGGTGGATCAGTTCCGTCCGGACATCGCGGGCTTCTGCGTGCCCGGCTGCTCGAGCGATGGCGACTGCGCGCCCGGATCCTCGTGTTCGATATGTCAGCACACGTGCATGGCGACCACGAACCTCACGCTCGGCGGTCCCTGTCAGACCATCGCGGATTGCAGCCCGGGGAGCTTCTGTCTCAACGAGGAGAACTACCTCGTCTCGGGCGGAGTCTGCGTCGTGCCTTGCAATATGGATCGTGCGTGCGGATGCCCGAGCAACAGCCAGTGTGCGCCGGGCAGCGAGAGCTACTGCGGCCGCGACTGCGACGTCGCAGCGCAGTCGGGATGTCGCGCGGGCTTCGGCTGCTACGACCTCGGCAACGGGGACACAGGCGCGTGCTACCCCACGTGTTCGAGCACCACCGTGTGCCCCGTCGCGGGCGACGTGTGCTTGCCCACCGGCGGCTGCGCTCCGCCGGGCACGCTCACCAGCGCCTCGAGCTCCGGCTCGACGTCGGCTTCGGGCAGCGCGACCGGCTCGACCTCGGGATCGGGCACCAGCAGCGGGAGCACCAGCGAAGGCACCACGGGCACCCACGGCAGCACGACCGGCGGGACGACGACGTCCGGCCACGGCACGATCAGCTCCGGCTCGACGGGAGCCAGCGGCACCCGCGGCTCGTCCGGCTGCGGCTGCGCTTCGGGCGGCGGCTTCGATCTCGCGTGGATGTTCGCGCTCGGCGCGCTCGCCAAAAGAAAACGGGCGCGACTCCTCGCGCCCGTCGTTCACGCCGGGTGAAGTCGGCTCAGACCGCCACCACCTCGGTGACCTCGGGGATCACCTCGCGCAGCCGCGACTCGATGCCCATCTTCAGCGTCATCGTCGAGCTGGGGCAGCCGGCGCACGAGCCCTGCAGGTGCAGGTAGGCGATGCCGCTCTCGTAGCGCTCCAGGGTGATGTCGCCGCCGTCGTTCGCGACCGCCGGGCGAATCTCGTCGTCGAGGATCTGGCGGATCTTCTGCTCGATCTCGCCTGCGGCTCCGGTCGCAGCAGGCGTGGCCTGCGTCGCGAGCGCCTCACCGGTGAGCACCGGCAGGCCCGCGCCCACGTGCGTCTCGATCGTGGCCATCACGCCGTCGTTGAGCTCGTCCCACTCGCCCTGATCGCCCTTGGTCACGGTGACGAAGTTGGTGCCGACCATGATGCCCACCACACCGGGCACGTCGAAGAGCTTGGCCGCGAGCGGGGAGCGGTCGGCCGTCGACTCCTTGCTGGTGAAGTTCACGGCGCCCGATGGGATGAGCCGCACGTCCACCACGTACTTGAGCGTGTTGGGGTTGGGCGTCCACTCGAGCTGGATGTTCACCGACATGGGGTCCTCCGAAAGTTCCGGACTGGATCGGTCTCCTTTTAATCGGCCCGGAGAAAAAGCGCCACTGGGCCCTGCTCCGCTCGCTCGGCCGATCGGACGTCGCTTGACATGCAACCTTTAGGTTGCCTATTACTGACCGCGGATGGATGCCGTCTTCAAGGCGCTGGCGGATGCGAGCCGTCGCGAGCTGCTCGACCGGCTCCGCGAGCGGAACGGGCAGACGCTCGGCGAGCTGTGCGAGGGGCTGTCGATGACGCGGCAGGCGGTGAGCAAGCACCTGGCAGTGCTCGAAGAGGCGAACCTGGTGGTGGCGCAGAAGGTGGGCCGCGAGAAGCTGCACTACCTGAACCCGGTGCCCATCCACGAGATCGCCGATCGCTGGATCGGCAAGTACGAGCACGCGCGGCTGCGCCTGCTCGCGGAGCTGAAGCTCAACCTGGAGGAGGACAAACATGGCACTGGCAAAGGCAAGTAGCGCTGCACGCGATCGCTTCGTGTACGTCACGTACATCCGCACCACCGCGGACAAGCTCTGGAACGCGCTCACCGACCCGGAGTTCACTCGCAAGTACTGGTTCGGGATGAAGTCGGACTCGACGTTCAAGAAGGGCGCGCCCTGGAAGCTGCAGTCCAGCGACGGCACCATCTGGGACGCGGGCGAGGTGCTCGAGGCGAAGCGGCCCAAGAAGCTCGTGCTCGCGTGGCAGCACCAGATGAAGGCCGCGATGAAGAAGGAGGGCTTCTCGCGCTGCACCTTCGAGCTCGAGCCCGCAGGCGGTGTGGTGAAGCTCACCGTCACCCACGAGATCAAGGGCACGCGGACCAAGTTCATCAGCGCGGTCTCCGGCGGCTGGCCGATGGTGCTCTCCGGCCTCAAGACCGTGCTCGAGACCGACCAGGTGCTGCAGATCCCGCGTTAGGCTGGGCGCATGGCCGACCCGAACCGGAACCTCGACATCGCCCGCAAGTGGCTCGCCTGCTTCGCCAGCAAGGACGTGGACGCGCTGGTGGCGCTCTACCACCCCGACGCGAAGCACACCTCGCCCAAGCTGCGCGTGCAGCGTCCGGAGACGGGCGGCTACATCGTGGGCCGCTCGGCGATGCGCGACTGGTGGGCCGACGCGTTTCGGCGACTGCCGCAGCTCGCGTACCTGGAGCAGAGCCTCACCGCGAACGGCGACCGGGTGTTCATGGAGTACCTGCGGCGCAATCCGGGCGACGCCGACTTGCCCGTGGCCGAGGTGCTCGAGGTGCGCGACGGGCTCATCGTCGCGAGCCGCGTGTACCACGGCTGAGCCGCGGCCGAGCAAGCGAGCGCGAGGAGAGGCGCGGACCTAACGTTCCTCCAAATAAGGAGGGCCACATGGGCATCCTGCTCTTCCTCGGTGCCATCCTGATCGCGTTCTGGATCGTGGGCCTGGCGCTCAAGATCACGGCGTGGGTCGTGTGGGCTGCGCTGGCCGTCGGCGTGGCGCTCTTCGCCATGGGGTTCGTGCGCAACAAGCAGCAGCAGGGGCCGATCCCCTGAACCCGCGGCAGTCGCCTGGTCGCCGCGCGAGGGCTACGCGGCTCCTCCTCGTCGAGGCGAGCAGGAGCCGCGTCGCGCCGGTGGCCGAGCTGGCCTGGCGTCTCAGTGCATGACCGTGCAGGACGCCTTCGGGGCGCTGGCGGTCGCGAGCTGCTTGGTGTCGATGCAGATCAGCGCAGCCGGCGCGCCGTTCTGCACGATGGCAAAGGCCGTCGCCAGCGTGCCGGCCGGGAGGTTGAGCCCGTTGAGCACGAGCCCGTCGGTGGTCGTGCCATGCGGACGCACGCTGATGGTGGCGTTGGTGAGCGGCGCGGTGATCGCGTAGCCGTTGGCGTCGATGGCACCGCCCGCCGCGGCGATGTGGGTGTAGCTCACGTCGCTGAACACGGGCGTGAAGTTCGTGCCGGTCCCCAAGCCGACGTCGACGGCCGTGTTCGACGCCGTGGGCACATTGGGCGCCGCGTGGATGAAGCGCACGGCGATCTTGCCGTTCTGCACGGCGGTATCGTCGGCGTAGGCCTGCAACGAGAGCGGGGGCGAGCCGGTGGCGAGGCCCTCGGCCGCGACGGTCATGTAGTCACCGGCCTTCACGGTCGCCGCGGCGGGCAGGTCGAGGATGCGGTTCGCATCAGTGCAGGTGGTGCTCGTGCCGTTGACGATCCGGACGTCGTAGTTGCCCGCCGGAACAGGCAAATAGTTGGTCACCGTGGGGAACACGAAGCCGTTGTCCACGTTGGCCACCCCGCGCACCACGGGCCCGATGAAGGTGTTCGTTCCCACCGCGCGGATGCACACGTCGACGGCGGGCGCGTCCGGCGAGAGGTGCGCGATGCGCACGAAGCCGTTGTTCCCGGTCGAGCCCGAGGTGCCGGTCGACCCCGACGTCGAGGGCGAGGACGTCGTCCCGGTGGAACCTGAGGTGGTCAGCCCCGTCGAGCCCGAAGCGCCGGTGGTCCCGGTCGCCCCCGTGGATCCCGTGGTGGTCGCGGCCGTCCCACCGGTCGACGATGAGCTCGATGATTCCGTGCCGCTGCAGCCCACCCCACAACCCACGACCAACCCCACCAACACAAGCATCAGACGTTTGATCCCCATCCCCCACCCCTCTCGCATTCGGGTCCGGATTGACCCTCGATCCGAAAAGCTGGGGCCGGCGTTCGCTCGGTTCAACGCCTTGCGCCTTCGTGCCCCCTCGCCGACACAGGGGGCCGGCGGCTGGAAGAGGGACGGGCCGCAAAACGTGCAGCAAGCAAACTCTTCGCCGCGTCTCGCGTCCGACGGGAAAGCCTACGGGCGAACTTCGCTCCGCCGCTCGATGGGATGCTCGCCCAGCCGCGGCAACCAACCCAGCAAGGCCAGGCCCGACACGCCCACCAAGACGTAGATGATCCGGCTGATGACGCTGGCGTCGGTGTGCACCGCCCCGCCGAAGATCGCGGCGACCAGGTTCCAGTTGAACAGGCCCACCAGCCCCCAGTTGATTGCGCCGATGATCACCAGCGCGAGAAGCACCACGCTCAATCCACTCAATCGCTTCATGGCTGCACCCCGGGAAAAGTTGCCGTGAGGCACCAGTCGACACCGCGACCGATCGCGACAAGAGGCGAGCGGCCAGCGCAGCGACAGGCAACCAGGCGAGCGCGTCTGCGCCGGCGTCGTGGACTACTGCGGGCCGGGGCGGCCGCGAGGGTCGACCATGGAGTCGGTTCGATAGCCCGCGACGGGCAAGTGCGACATGTCTCCGCACTCGACCGGGTGCGCTTCCATGAACGACCGGATTCCCGACGGCGCCCGGAAATCGGGGTCGACGAAGTTCGGCTTGAGGCTCTCGGCCCACTGGCGCACGCGCGCGTTCGACTCCGGCCGCCCGAGGTGGAACAGGCCGAGCTTCACCGGCCGCAGCTCGTTGTACCAATTGAGCACGAAGCCCAGGCCACGCTCGAGGCTGCGCAGCTTGTCGGTGACCGGGAAGTCATCGGGCACCGCCACGAGGTAGGCCACGCTCAGCGGCGCCAGCGCGTGTCGATGCGCGCCGAGAAAATCGACGACGGCGTCGCGCCACCCGCGCGCGCCCAGCCGCCCGCAGACCACCACCGAGTCGTACGCGGCCACGTCGGTCACGGCGCTCGCCGCACGCACCGCCGCGTCCGCGCCCGCACCTTCGAAGACCGACGCCACCTCGCCCGCTGCCCGCTCGAGCTCCGATTCGGGACTGTGCACCACCAGAATCCGCGCGCGCATGGCCGCCTCCTCGGCCAACGTTAGGCACTCACGCCTGGCCGTCGTGGGTATGCCGCAGTGCGCCGCGAGTGCCTAACTTGCCAGACATGACGCAGCGCGCCGCGTTGACCGCCGGACGGTCGACCAAGCGCCGCAGGAGGAGCGCCATGGTGGACGCGGTGATCTTCGACGTCGACGGCACGCTGGTGGACTCGCTCGATCTGCTCGCGCAAGCGTGGGGAGAAGCGCTCGCTCGAGTCGGTCGCTTGGTGAGCCTGCACGCGATTCGGGCGCGGCTGGCCGAGGA
Source organism: Deltaproteobacteria bacterium (assembly GCA_018266075.1). Classification (GTDB taxonomy): domain Bacteria; phylum Myxococcota; class Myxococcia; order Myxococcales; family SZAS-1; genus SZAS-1. The sequence goes on from JAFEBB010000030.1 coordinate 53,404, forward strand.
AGGCGTCGAGCCCGCGGCGGCTTTCCTGGACGCGCCGGAGCACGCGCGGCTCGCGGCCCACCTCGAGGCGCTGCGGGCGGAGCACTTTCGACGCGAGGGGCTCTCGCGGGTGCAGCCGTTTCCGCGCGTGCGGCCGCTCTTTCAAGCGCTGGCGGCGCGCGGCGTGCGCCGGGCGCTGGCGAGTCCCGGACGGCGCGACGAGCTCGAGCACCACGTGCGGCTCTGCAACCTGACCGGCCTCGTGGACGCGCAGGTGGCACAGCCGGAGCACGGCGCGCGCGGCGGCGAGGGCGAGCACTTCCGCGCGGCGCTGGATCACCTCGGCGGGCTCTCGCCGGAGCGCGTGGCGGTGGCCACAGGAGCGCTCGGCGACGTGGCCGCTGCGCATCGCGCGGGCCTGCGCTGCGTGGGCTTTACGTGTGGTGGCGCTTCGGAGGAAGCGCTCCGGAATGCGGGCGCCGACGCGGTGTATTCGGGCCCCGGCGACCTGCTCGATCACCTGGAGACCTCGCCGCTCGTCGATGGCGCTCGCATTTCCAGCGGTTGAGTCGCGCGGTGGCAGGCCGAGGCGTACAATCGGCTTCCTCGCATGGAACACGGCCTCAACCTCATCGCGTTGGCGATTCCGTTCTTCCTCCTCTTCATCGGGCTGGAGCTGACGATCGCCTGGAAGCGGAAGCAGAAGATCTACCGAATCGCCGACGCGCTCGCCGACCTGGGCTGCGGCGTGGGCCAGCGGGTGGCGCTGGTGTTCTTCGGCTACCTGCTGGGCGCGGTCTACGTGTTCGTCTACGACGGCTTCCGCATCTTCACGCTCGAGGGCTGGAAGGCCTGGGTCGTGGCGATCCTCATCGTCGACTTCATCTACTACTGGTGGCACCGGGCTTCACACCGGGTGAACCTCATGTGGGCGGTGCACGCAGTGCACCACCAGAGCGAGGACTACAACCTGGCCGTGGCGCTGCGGCAGACGATCTTCTCGCCGGTGACGTCGCTGCCGTTCGAGCTGCCCATGGCGCTCATCGGCGTGCCGCCGCTGGTGTGGGGCGCAGCCGCGAGCATCAACACGCTGTACCAATTCTGGATTCACACCGAGCTCATCGGGAAGCTGCCGCGCCCCGTGGAACTGGTGATGAACACGCCCTCACACCACCGCGTGCACCACGCGATCAACGCGCAGTACCTCGACAGGAACTACGCGGGGATGTTCATCGTCTTCGACCGTTGGTTCGGCACGTTCGTCGAGGAGCAGCTGCCGTGCACCTACGGCACGGTGAAGCGGCTCGACAGCTTCAACGCCGTGTTCGCGCAGTTCGCCGAGTTCGGCGTGGTGTGGGCCAAGGCGCGCGGCGCGAGCGTCTGGGACAAGCTGCGCATCTGGTTCATGCCGCCCGAGTGGCTCCCGAGCGGGCCGAAGCAGTTCCCGCCGCTGCCCGAGCGCAAGCACGAGTCGCCCTGCCCGCCCGCGCTCCAGCGCTACGCCATGGCGCAGTTCGTGGGCATCGTGGGCGTGGGCTCGCTGATCATCCTCTACGACTGGATGGACAACGCGGTCCTCGCTGGCCCGGGCGCGCTGGTGTTCGCGGCGCTGTTCACCGTGGGCTTGATGCTCGACGGCCGGCGCCTGGGTGTGCCGCTCGAGTTCTTGCGGCTGGCGGTCACGGCCGCGGCGGCGTTCGTCTGGGTGCAGCCGCGCTACGGGATGGCGGCGGCGGTTGGCGCGGTGGGTGTCGCGTTGGCCGCGGCGGTTTGGCTGCGGATGGCCACGCGGCAGACGCCGGCGTCGACGGAAGCCATCGCGGCGTAATCCGTCGCCTAATGCCGCCTAATGCTGTCGAGGCCGCATCACCATCTCGACTTCAGCTCGAGGCACCTCTTCGATAGTTGCGGCGATTGTTTCCGCAGCACCGCCGACTTCCACCCAAAGCTGCTCGCCTGCCCCCAGTCTTGCGAGAAACTCCGCGAGGATCGGCGCCCCTGCGGCTTCCCACTCCCCGTACAGGTGGAACCCGTCGAACTTCGGCTCGACGATCCGTCCGACCTCTTCGCTCTCCCAGAATATCGGCCAGGCGCGCTTCATTGGTTGGTCGGCGTTGATTCTCTACTTCGTCGTCGTCACCACGCACGACGGCGACGTGCCGCCCGCGCACCCGTAGACGAGCACGTCGAGCACGCAGAACACCTCGTCGGTGATGCCGTCCTCGAAGAGCGTCGCCACCTCGGGCGTGACCGCTTCGGCGTTGCACATGCACGCCTTGTCGGGCACCGAGTAGTTCACGCCCGCGCCGTTGGAGCAGTTGTCGAGGTGCGGCGCCGCGGAGCTCTGCGGCGGGAAGTAGTTCAGCGGCAGCGACGGACAATCGTCGCCCTTGCCGTCGTCGCAGGGCCGCTCGGTCTGGAACGCCACATGACACAAATTGGTTAAGGCCGAGAGCGCCTCGTCGTCGCGGTTCAGGGCGGCGGCGATGTCGTGGAGGATGCGCATCACCATGCCCGGCTCCTCGCTCTGGGCGTCGATGGTGATGAGCTCCTGCAGCGCCGCGAAGATCTCGTCGAGGCCGATGACCTTCGCCTCGAAGCCCAGGTGGTAGATCATCTGCACGAAGCCCGGACGAACGACCTTTCCGCAGAGGCTCGAACCGGGCACCGTCGCGCACTGCATGGTGGCCTGGAGCGGCTGCAGCACCGGCTCGCTCGCGTTGGGATCGAGCATCTGCTCGAGGTCGGCGGCCGCGTTCGCGATCTCCGTGTGCAGGTGCGAGTAGGCGACGCCGCCATCGGGCAGGTCGTACGCCGCGCCGTCGGGGAAGCTCGAGTCCACGAGCGGGTACAGCGTGCCGTTGAGCAGCTGATCGATGGGCGCGAACGGCCCGCCCTGATCGGCCGGCGCGTTGGGATCGACCTCGCCGATGGCGCAGAGCAGAAGATCCGCCACCTCTTCGAAGCCTGCCTCGCCGAGATTGCCGCTCGAGCCGCCGTCGGCGCCCACGCTGCTGAAGAGCCCGCCGAGCGCGGGATCGTCGATGAGCGCCTGCGTGTCGGTGAGCAACTGCGACGCATGCGCTGGGCTCAGGTACGCGGTGATGCCCTGGACGAGATCGAACGTGTCGTGCGCGTCGCACTCGCCGGTCTGGGTGCACATGATCTCCAGGTCGCGCGCGATCTCGTAGTGCGGCACATCCGAGCTGGGCTGGACGCCGATGATGTAGTCGAGCGTGCCCGCGATGACTGGGTCGAACGCGTGCAGCGACTGACTGGCCTTGCCCTCGTGGATGTAGATCTTGAGGATTCGCCGCAGGTCGCAGAGCCGGTTGGTCTGATCGAGCGGCGGCGGGGTGTCCTCGTTGCAGAGGCCGTCGGTGTTGCCCGACTCGGGCGGATCCTGCGCGAACTCGTTCAGCGCCACGAAGAGCGCCTCGAGCACCTGGTTGATGGGCGGCGCGCCACCCTCGGCCGGCGGCTGCGAGAGCTGCGTCACCAGGCTGCGCGCGCCGTCGAGGCCGTCGTTCTGCAGCGCGGAGTTGAGGCTGGGCGCGAGCTCGGAGAAGGTCTTGCACGCCTCCGGGTGCTGCGCCGCCTGGCTCTTGGTGGGCGAGTCCTTGTCTTCGGCGCCGCAAGGCGAGAAGCCCACCACTGCGAGGGCGAAGAAGCTCAGCACCAACCGGGAGCGCGCGCCGCGAGGCATCGAGCGAGTGTAGCGCAACGCCCGCGACCCTGTCCGTTCGCCGACGCGCGCCTTGCACGGTGCGTCAGGCGTTCCCAACTTCGGCCGAATGGCTCGGTTGGTCGCTGCTTCTTTGGTCTTCGCCCTCGGGTGCGCGCACGCGCCCGACCCGGCGGCGAGCCAATCCGCAACCCGCCCTCGTGGCCTCGCCTGCCGGACGCGCAAGGCGACCGCTGCCCGCTGCGCCCACGACGCCGCATGTCAGCTGCCGTCATCCTGCGTGGCCGGGGCGTGCCTCATGCCCGCGGGAGCGCCGTGCGAGGTCGCATCGCAGTGCGCCTCGCATCGGTGCTCCCTGGGCATCTGCAAGCTCGAGGGCCTCTGAGCTACTCCGTCTCGGGCAGCGCTGGGCAGCTCTCCGTGCCCTGGGTGCCCTTCTTCGACTTCGACGTGCCCTTCTCGCTTCCGCTCATGCCCTTCCCGGGCTCGATGGAGCTGGGCGAGCTGGCCTCGATGCGCGTGGCGTGCGGCAGGTCGAGGCCGGGCTTGTACGAGGCCTCGACCTTGGAGCCCTGCGGCAGGCTGGCCACGCTCGCGGGCCGGCCGTCGAGGGTGACCTCGGTGTTCGGCGTGACCTTGAGCACCAGCGGATCCGCCTTGTGCCGCACGATGTAGACGCGGCCGCGGCCGAAGGTGGTGAGCTGTCCGCTCACGTGCGTGGGCTCGGTGGCGAGCGCCTTCTGCTCGGCCTTGAGCCCCGACGCGGCCTTGGCCTGCTGCTGCTTCACGTCCTTGAGCTGCTCCTCGCGCGCGCTGATCGCGTTCTTCTGCGCGTCCTGCGCGTTGGCGTTGGCGGTCGCGAACTGGCCCTGCGCTGCGCTCAGCTCCGACTGCTTCTGCGCCACCAACTGGTTCTCCTTCGCTGACTCGCTTTGCAGACTGGCCGCGCGCTTCTGCGCGTCATCTGCCTGGGCCTGTGCTGCCTCTGCGGGCGTCTGCGTGTGCGCACACCCCGCGCCCAGCGCCGCCGCCGCCGCCAACCCCAACCAAACCGACCTGGAACCCATCACCCGAGCCTCCTGCCCTCCCGTCGCCTCAGTGCCGAGTTGAAGTTGGTCCGAAGGCGGGCATTGCAACAGCCCCACCCGGGGAGTTTGCGGTGCGGGGCTGGCATGCAGGGTCGGCGGCAGCGAGGTGGCTCGACGAGCAGGCGAGCTCCAGAGCGCTCAATGCGTCCCTGGCCGCTCGACGTCGTCCAAGACCGGCACACGCAGCACCGACACCGCCGCCAGGAACTGCTCCAGCGTGAAGGGCTTGGCGAGCACGGGGATGCCTGTCGTCGCCAGGCGGCGCTCGGCGTTGGGCGTGAACGCGCCGCCGGTCATGAAGATGAGCCGACCGGCGGCCTCGGGGCGGGCGCGGTTCAGGGCCTCGTACAGGTCGAGCCCAGAGAGGCCGGGCATCATCACGTCGCAGATGACGACGTCGAACGCCGCGCCCGCTTCGAGCGCCGCCAGCGCCTCCCGCGGCTCCGACTGCAGCTCCACCTCGCACGGCGCCGAGAGGAGCCGCTTGAAGCCCGCGGCCACCAGCGGCTCGTCGTCGATGATGAGCACCCGCAAGCGCCGCCGCGGCCGAGGCGCGGAGGTCGTGGGCTCCCGTGCAGCCGCGGCCTCACCGGCGATGGGCAGCGACACGCGAAACGTGGTGCCCTGCCCGACCGTGGACTGCACGGTGATCTCCCCGCCCAGCGCGGTGACGATGGACTGGCACACGCTCAAGCCGAGGCCCGTGCCCTTGCCCAGGGGCTTGGTGGTGAAGAAGGGATCGAAGATGCGCGCGAGCACGGGCGCGGGGATCCCCACGCCGGTGTCCGAGATCTCCACCGCCACCGCCGCGCCGTCGACGCGCGCCGCCACCCGCACCAGCGCGTCGGGCGCCCCGTCCTCGGGCAGCGACTGGGCGGCGTTCACCAAAAGGTTGAGAAACACCTGACCCAGCCGCGCGGGATTTCCGGCCACGCGCGGGAGCGACGGGAGGTGGCGCTCCACGCGGCCGCGGTGGCGCAGCTCGTTCGCGGCCATCTTCATCGCGAGGTCCAGCACCTCGTCGAGCGCGCTCGTGCCCTGGGCCACGTCCTCGCGTGAGAAGGTGCGCAGCTCCTGCACGATCTCGCGCACGCGCTCGCTGCCCTGCCGCGCCTCGGTGAGCGCCGCGACGATCTCCGCAGCCTCGTCGCCCGGCCGCTCGCGCAGCAGATCGAGCGCGAACTCCACGTTGGCCGCAATGTAGGCGAGCGGGTTGTTGATCTCGTGGCCCACGCCCGAGGCGAGCACGCCCAGGGTGGCCATGCGATCGGCGAAGACCATCTTCGCCTCGAGCTGCCGCTGATCCGCGAGGTCGCGCACGACGACCAGCACCGCGTCTGCGTCCTCCCACTTCACGGGCATCGCCGTGACCTCGGCCTCGAGCACCGAGCCGTCCTTGCGCACCAGCCGCTCGGTGATGGGCTTGGCCACCACGCGCTTCTGCTGCACGAGGGTCATGCGCTCCAGGACCACGGCGCGGTCTTCGGTGTGCACCACCTCGAGCACGTTGTGGCCGAGCATCTCGCCCTGGGTGTAGCCGAGCACCTTGCCCGTGGCGGTGTTGACGTACAGCACCTGTCCGGCGCGATGGACGACCACGCCCAGCGGCAGCGCGTCGATGAGGTGGCGGAACTCGGCCTCCACCCGCGCGCGATCGGTGATGTCGACCGCGTAGACCTGGAAGTCGCCTTCGGCGTTGGGCTGCGAGCGCGAGAGCCAGAGCAGCCGATCGCCCACGTCCTCGAGCACCGCCAGACCTTCGTCGAAGAACAGCGCCGACAGCCGCGACCACACCTCCGACGCGAGCTGCTCGCCCACCTTCACGTTCCAGCGCGCGAGCAGCGGCGCCGCGGCGGCGTTGGCGTGGATGATGCGCCCGTCGCTGCCCATGCGCAGCTCGGGATTCGGATTGTCGCGGAGCATGCGCGCGAGCGTGTCCACCTGGGCGCGCAGGTACTCGCGCTCCGTCGCGTCGGCGAGCACCACCACCGCGCCATCGAGGGTGCCGTCGAGCCGACGCAACGGCGCCGCGCTCGCCTCGAGGCGCCGCCGCACGCCGCCCGGCTGCTCCACGCGCACCGCGAACCCGCGCACCGGCTGGCCGGCGCGCATCGCCACCTGCTCGGGACGATGGCCATCGGCCCATGCGCTCCCGTCGGCGCGGAGGCTCCGCCAACCGGCGGGGACGGCCGCGCCCCCGAGGAGCTGCTCGCGCGAGAGCCCCAGCAACGCCTGCGCGGCCGGGTTGCAGTCGCGCTCCCTCCCGTCGAGGCCGTAGACGATGACCCCCACCTCGACGGCTGCGAGCGCCCGCGACGCCGAGTCGTCGAGCGCCGCTGCGAGCAAGCGCAGGAGCGGCTCGAGCGGCGCATCCGGCCGGGTGACGTCGACCAGGAGCAGCGCCGCGTGAACCTCGGGCTGCGCGAGCGCAATCGCGTGCGTGGTGCACTGGCTCGGCCGCTCCCTCGGGTCGAGCGCACCGGGCGGCAGCGCTCCGTGCTGGGCGATGACCTCGAAGCCACTCGCGCGACGAAGGACGATGGCTGCCCCCGAAGCGCCGCTGAGCGCGGCCGCGAGGGACAGCAGATCCTCCACGGGGCGCACACTTGGCCCCGCTTGCGGGTCGGCCTCCACCTCGCGACCTCCCTCGGGTTCCCTACCCAGCTTCATGCTGCAGGAAAGCGGCGGCCCTGAGAAGTGACCCCCTCACCAGGCTCGACGCGCGCTGTTGAGCCGAATACAAATCCCGGATGTCCTTGAGCCAGAAGGCCGAGCAACACTTCGCCAAGTTGCGCCAGGCGCTCGAGGCCGAGCACACCGAGGAGCGCGCGCGGTTCGCGGAGGCGGCGGCGCGGCTCTCGCTGGAGGAGCTCGAGGAGCGGGGCTTCGCGCTCGTGGACGTGGTGGCCCGCGACGTGCGCGGCGGCGTGGGTGGGCGTCGCCTGATCTCCTTCGAGCGCGAGAAGGGCGAGCTCGGCTCCACGCGGCTCACGAGCGGCGCACCGGTTCGCGCCACGCGCCGCAAGACGCGCCTCGAGGACGATCCCAAGGGCGTGGTCGCCAAGCTCTCGCGCAAGCAGATCACGGTAGCCTTCGACGCCGAGGCGCCCGACTGGCTCGACGACGGCAACATCTGCCTCCTGCTGCTCTCGGACGACACGACGTACCAGCGCGTGCGCGGCGGGCTGGAGCGCGTGGTGCGCGCGTCGACCGGGCGGCTGCCGGAGCTGCGCAAGGTGCTGCTGGGCGAGTCGCCGCCGCGCTTCGACAAGACGCTCGCTGCCAAGGACGCGGACGTTGAAGTGAAGTTCGACATCCCGCAGCGCGAGGCGGTGCAGCTCGCGCTCACCGCGCAGGACGTGGCGCTGATTCACGGGCCGCCGGGCACGGGCAAGACCACGGTGCTCGTGGATGTGGCGCGGCTCGCGGTGGCGCGCGGCGAGAAGGTGCTGGCCTGCGCGGCCTCGAACGCGGCGGTGGATCTGCTCGCGGGCCGCATCTCGGACCAGGGTTTGCGCGTGGTGCGCCTCGGTCATCCGGCGCGCGTGGAAGAGGCGGTGCAGCACCTCACGCTCGAGGCGCAGATTGAAGCGCACGATCGCTATCGCGTGGGTCGCGAGCTCGTCGCGGAAGCGATGAAGCTGCTCGAGACCGCGCGCAAGCTGCAGGCGCGCGGCCGCAGCGCAGACCGCTTCGCCGAGGCGCGCCAGGCCCGCGGTGACGCGTTCAAGCTCTTCAAAGAAGCGCGCGAGCACGAATCGATCGCCCAGAAGGATGTGCTCGAGCGCGCGCAGGTCATCGCCGCGACCGTCACCGGGCTCGACGGGCGCTTCCTCGGCGATCGCAAGTTCGACCGGGTGATCATGGACGAAGCCAGCCAGGCCACCGAGCCGCTCGCGTGGCTCGCCGCCGAGCGCGCCGAGCGCCTCATCCTCGCGGGCGATCCCTTCCAGCTCCCGCCGACGGTGCTCTCGCAGGACGCGGTGAAGCTCGGGCTGAACGTCTCGATGTTCGAGCGGCTGCTCGCGGATCACGGGCCGGGCCTGGAGCGCATGCTCGAGGTGCAGCACCGCATGCACGAGGACATCCAGGCGTTCTCGTCGGCGCGGTTCTACGGCGGCAAGCTCGTGCCGCACCCGAGCGTCGCGCACCACCTCCTGCGCGAGCTGCCGGGCGTCCGCGACGAGCCGCGCACGCGCGAGCCCTTCGTCTTCCTCGACACCGCCGGCGCAGGCCACGACGAGGAGACGCCCACCGGCAGCGAGAGCAAGCGCAACCCGGGCGAGGCCCAGCTCGTGCGCGACGAGGTGAACGCGCTGCTCGCCGCGGGACTTCAGCCGGACCAGATTGCGGTGATCGCGCCGTACGAAGCGCAGGTGCGGCTGCTGCGCGAGCTCTTGCCGCTGGACGAGCTGGAGATCGACACCGTCGATGCGTTCCAGGGCCGCGAGAAGGAAGCGGTGCTCGTCTCGCTCACGCGCTCGAACCCGGACGGCGACATCGGCTTCCTCGCCGACGTGCGGCGCATGAACGTGGCCATCACCCGCGCGCGCCGGCGGCTCTGGGTCGTCGGCGACTCGGCCACGATCGCCGGACATCCGTTCTACGCCGCGTTCCTCGAGGCGGTGGCCAAGCACGGCAAGCACGTGAGCGTGTGGGAGCTGGCGTCGTAAATCCGAGTCGAGCGGTGGCTGTTGATCGTGCGGCACTTTCGCGCGAGCGGGCCGCGAGGTAGAAACCGCGCCCATGAACCGCGCTCTGCTCGCAACCCTCGCCGTGGCGCTGCTCGCCGGCTGTCCGGCGTCGAGCCCCAAGCTCGCCCAGCTCCACGTGGCCTGCGGCGGCAAGACCCTCGACTCCGGCACCGAGCCGCCCGACAAGGGCCAGGCCTGCGAGGCGGGCCAGCAGCTCACGCTCAGCTTCGACAACGACGGCAGCTACAGCTACGTGGCCGTCTTCGCGGTCACGCGCGACAACATCGTGTTCCTCCTGCCCGACAGCGAGCAGGGTGACAGCGTGCCCATCCAGCAGAACGGCCACGGCATCGCCCTGCCCGGCTCGTGGACGGTGCCGCCGAAGACGCGCGACATCATGGCCATCTTCTCGCGCGAGCCGCTGCACGCGAAGGACCTCGCCCAGCGCACGCGCGACGTGACCCTCGGCCAGCTGCAGAACGTGGGCGAGATTCGCGTGCGGATGTCGCGCGAAGTCGGCCCGATCGACTGAGGCTCAGAGCAGCCGCTTCAGGTCTTCGAACGAGTCGCCCTTGCGCACCACGGCCGCAACGCCCGGCGGCCTTGGCGCTTCCTCGCTCGCGCCCGTGAGCAAGAGCACCTTCGCGCCGCGCGTGTGCGGCACGAGCTGGAGGCCGTCGTCGCGGCCGAGGTGCCAGTCGACGATCACCACCGCGAACGGCTCGCTCCCGAGCTGCGTCACCGCGGCGGCGAGCGAGTCGGCCTCGACCACGGCGTGGCCCTCGAGCTCGAGCAGCGCACCGAGCGTCAAGCGCGCCGAGTCGTCGTCGTCGACGAGCAGGATGCGGCTCATGGCGCTGCCCCGGCGAACGCGACGCTGAGCACCACGCCCTCGCCTTCTGCGCGCGCGCTCAGCTCGGCGCCGTGTCGACGCGCGATGCGCCGCGCCAGTCGCAGCGCCGCGCCCGGCATCCCCGGCGGCGGCGACGAGGGATCCACCGGCGGACACGGCGTGGCGCGCAGCTCGAGCGTGGCGCCGTCGTTGGTGTCGCGCACGTTCGCCTCGAGGGTCGCAGCGGGGCTCAGGCCGCGAACCAGCTCCTGAAGCCAATGGATGAGCGCCGCCGCCTCGCCTGCGTCCGCGCTGACCTCGCGTGTCCCGATGGCGACGACGGGAACTCCCGCCTCGCGCAGCACGGCCTCGAGCCGCACCGGACCGACGGCGTGCTCGCGCAGCCCCGAGAACGGCGTATCGGCGAGCAGGCGCGCCTCGGCCGCGAGGACCTCCTTGTCGATGAGCTTGAGGAACGTCTCCACGCGCGGATCGGAGCCCGGCGCGACGGTGCTCTTCTGCAGGAGAAAGAAGGCCGCGTTGCGAATGGCGGCGAGCTTGTTGCGCAGATCGTGGCGCAGCGTCGCGAGCGCCTCCTCGGCCGCGACCTGCCGCTCGAGCTCCAGGGGAACGCTCATGGCTCCTCCGCGGGAAGAATCAGCGCCACGCCAGGCGGCTGCGCCAACTGCTCCAGCCGCCCGCGGTGCGCCACGGCCACCGCCTGGGCGATCGGCAGCCCGAGCCCCAGCGCGTTGGCCTTGGTGGTGTGAAACGGATCGACGGCTTCGGCGAGAGGCGTCGTCCACGCGCTTGCGCTCGCGAGCTCCACGCGCACCCCGTTGCCGTCGCGTCGCACGCGAAGCTCCACCGTCGCGGCGCCCGCCTCGAACGCGTTCTTCGCGAGCTCCGCCACCGCCACGCCGACCGCGCGCGCGTCCAGCACGCCCTCGCCCTGCGCGGGCTGTACCGTCATGCGCTGCGCGAGCGGCCCCAGGGCGGTCTGCGCTTCCTCGTTCACGGCCGACAGCGGCACGTGATGCGGCTCGATGGCGCGCGTCAGCTCCGGCAGCCGCATGAGCTCGGCGAGCCGGCGCTGGACCTCGTGCAGGTGCGCGTCGAGCTGCTCGAGCGCGCTCGAGGCGCCACCGGTGCGCCGGGCCATGAAGAGCGTGTTCATCGCCGACTGCAGCGGCCCCGCGAGCGCGTGCCCCATCGCGCTGATGGTTCGGCTCACGGTGTCGATGCGTCGGTCGAGCTCGCTCACGAGGCTCTCGCGCGGGCCTGCCGGTTTCGCGCCCGCGAGTTGGCGATGAGCACCATCAGCTCGTGCGGCGGGATGGGCTTGCGTGCGCACGCGACGTCGCCGGCACCCGCCACCTGCCTCATCATCTCCGGCACCGCGTGGCCCGAGAAGGCGATCACCGAGACCGTCGGGTCGAGCTTGCGAAGCTTCTCCACGAGCTCCGGGCCGCTCATTCCCGGCATCACCAGATCCACCACGCACACGTCCACGCCGCCCGACTGGAACAACTCCAGCGCCTGCTGCCCGCTCGTCGCGGCCTGGGCGTTCACGCCCGCGGTGCGCAGCGCGGCCACCATGGACTCGGCGTCGGCCTGCACGTCGTCCACCACCATCACCGCCGGCCCGGAGGCCGCGCGCGAGATCGTCGTCACCGCGTGCGCGGGATCGAACGGCTTGGGCAGGACCGCAAAGACCCCCGAGGTCACCGCCTCGCGGACGAGCCCCTCCATGGCGAACGCGGTCATGAGCACCACCGGCATGCCCGGCCGCGCCTGCTTGATCCTCTGGAAGAGCTCCACGCCGTTCATGCCCGGCATGCGGATGTCGCTGAGCACCACGTCGAAGGCGCGCTTCTCGAGGATCTGCAGCGCCTCCGTGCCGTTCGCGGCCTCCACGACCTCGAAGCCGGAGAGCTCGAGGTTCGCGGCCAGGGTGATTCGCAGCGATTCTTCGTCGTCGACGACCAGGATGGACGTGCCCATGTCTCGCCTCACGCCGCCCGCGGAACCGCCGTTGCCGGCAGCTCGATGATGAACTCGGTGCCCTTGCCCACTTCGCTCTGCACGCGGATGGTGCCGCCGTGCCGGCCCACCATTCCCGCCACGATGGCGAGACCGAGGCCGGTGCCCTTGGTCTTGGTGGTGAAGAGCGGCTGGAAGATCTTCTCCTGCACCGCAGGCTCGATGCCTTGACCGTTGTCACGCACGCGGATGGTGAAGTTCTGCTCGCCGCCGCCCTCGGCCAGCACGTGCACTTCGCCGCCGCGCTCAGCCGGAAACGCCTCGGTGGCGTTCTGCACCAGGTTGATGAGCACCTGCCGGAACTGCTCCTTGTCGAGCGTGGGCACCGGCAGCGAGGCGGGCACGTCGTTGAAGACCTTCACGCCCGCGCGCACCGGCACGAGCTGCATGGCCTCCTCCACCAGCGGCTGCAGCGGACACGGCCCCAGCGCGGGCGGGCGCTCACGCGCAAAGTCGAGCAGGTCGGAGATGATCTTGTTGCAGGTGCTCAGCTCGCGATCGATGACGACCATGAACTGCGCCACGCGCGGGTCCTGCTGGGCCACCTGCGTCGCCTCGAGCTTCTTCGACACGTACGCGTGCGCGTTGCGCACCGCGCTCAACGGATTGCGCAGCTCGTGGCCCACGCTCGCGGCGAGCTGGCCCACCGCGGCGAGCTTCTCCACGCGCACCAGCGTCTCCTGCGAGTTCTTGAGCTCGCCGAGGGCCTGGTCGAGCTGGGTCGACTTCTCCGTCGCCTCCTCGCCCAGCACCTCCGCGGCGCCGCGCCGCTCGGCCACCTCGCGCATCTCGCGCACGGCGGCGATCACGCTGATGAGCAGGAACACGTCGATGTAGACCACCCAACCCGCGTGCTCGAGGAAACGCCACCACTCCGGGTTGGCGATGCCGTAGATCGATTCTGGCCAGAGCACCTGACGGGCCAGGTGATCCGTGGCGGTGACCACCGTGGCGGTGAACAGCGGCCGCCAGTCCCGGTAGAAGGTGATGAACGCCAGCGAGCCGAAGATCTGGAAGTGCGTCTCGATGCGACCGCCCGTGAGGTGGACCAGAAGCCCGGACATGAGCATCTGCCCGGCGGCGATCACGTTGCGCGTCACCACCCAGCCGGGTCGCAAGAACGCCAGCGCCACCGGCAAGCTCACGATGAGCCCGCCCAGGATCACCGCCGCGGGCACGTGCACGCTCACCGTATGCACCTTGCCTGCCCAGGCGTACGGCGAGACGAGCAGCGAGAGCAAGATCCCGAAGGCCCACTCGCCGAGCATGAGATACGCGAAGAGCCGGTCGGTGCGCGCGAACACCTGCGTGCGGTGATCGCCGTACAGCTGGTCCGCGCGTCCGGCGATGCGCGGGTTGAGGGTGGGCGTCGAGGCAGCGTTCATGGTCATCCGGGGTTGCTCTGGGGTCCTTCGAGGGCACAGCCAAAGGCGGGCATGTCGTGGGTGCGCGTCTTGCCGTCGAGCACGTAGGAGAGGACGGCGCTCTTGCCCGGGTTGTCGCCCTCGTGGCCGCGGCTCGGCGTGAGCCCGCCGCTGAAGACGAGCTCGCCCGCAGCCGAGAAGAGGAACGCCTCGCCCGACACCTGCCCGTGGAACAGCCGCGCTTCGTCCTGGCTGAGCACCACGTCGACGCCCGGAATCCGGCGCGCCTGGCGCACGGTGTCCGAGTCCGTCCACGCGGCGTCGGCCCCGGGCTCGGCGCTGAAGACGACGTAGGTCTTCAACTTGCCTTCGAGGTGGGAGAGGACGCGGGCCAGCTCCGCGAGCGTGGCGCGCGTGCAGGCGCAGCGCGGGTGTGCGACCACCACCAGCGTGGGCTCCGCGGGATCGCGCGCGAGGTGGCTCGCGGTCGGCCACTGCGCGGGCGGCGCGGCGCGGACGCCGGGCGCGAAGCTGTAGCGGGAGAGCGAGAACAGCCCGGCGACGACCAGCGTCGCCCACACTGCGCCCAGGCCCAGCCACACCCAGTTCGACGGGCCGCGCTTCAGGCGGGCCTCCGCGCGCTGGCGCTGGCGGCCGCAGTCGACCGGCGAATCTCCGTGACGCGCACCGCTTGCCTCAACGTATCCAGCAGCTGCGCCGGGTCATACGGCTTGAAGAGCAGCGAGAAGTTGTTGCGGTCGTCGGGGCGGCTCTTGGTGAACTCGCGATAGCCGGTGATCACCACGCCCCAGACATCGGCGCGCATGGCGCGGGCGCGCTGCAAGAGCTCCAGCCCATCCATGCCGGGCATGCGGAAGTCGGTGCAGATGACGTCGAACGGCGCGGACTCGAACAGCTTGAGCGCCTCTTCACCGGAGCTGGCGAGGCTGACGTCGTAGTCCAGCGAGAGCAGTGCCGCCGTGGTCTCCAACAGCGCCGGGTCGTCGTCGACGACCAGGATTCGCGCGCGGACCGGTCCTGGGCCCTTCATTGGTCCTGCTCTCGTCTCTCCCCGACCGCTTGTTCCAATGACGACAGTACCCGCAGGTCGTTACACGATGGAAGGAATTGTGAAACCAAAACGGGAGTGCATTTGTCGACTATGCCCGCGTGGGTGTCCGCCCTGCCCGGTCGGTTTTCCCGAGGTGAATTTCACTCAGAGTGCGTGTGACCAGGCGAGATCGCCTGAGATCTTTTGAAGTTCCGGTCTGCACACATCGACTCGACACGACGCGCCCCGCGTCGGCGAGACCACCCGGTTGGGCACTCGGGCGCGCCCTAGCTGGGGGTGATCCCCAGTTCGCGGAGCACCTCGGCCGTATGCTCGCCGAGCTTGGGAGCAGGCAAGCTCCGGACGTCGCCGAGCTTCAAGGGCGAGAGCAGCTCGGTGGCGCCGTTTGCGCTGCGGGTCAGGCCGCGCGCGGTGAAGAAGGCATCGCTGAGCACCTCGTCGCCCTCGCGCACGGGCTCGATGCAGAGATCCTTGTCGGCGAGAAACGCCTCCCACTCGGCGAGCGTCTTGCTCGCCACCACCTCGGCGACAGCGGCGCGAACCGGCACCGCGTCCTCGCCCGTGGCGTACGCGCGCGCCTCGAGGTCCGGCCGGTCGATGGCCTGACAGAAGCCCATCCAGAACTTCGGCTCCAGCGCGCCCACGCTGAGCGCGCGGCCGTCCTTCGTCTTGTAGAGGCCGTACACGGGCGTGCCGCCGTTGAGCAGCTCGCGGCCGCGCTGCAGAGGCGGTGACGCGTCGCCCATCAGGAGCCGCGCGCCGAGGTGCGGCTGAAGGAAGGCGATGCCCGCGTCGGCCAGCGCCACGTCGAGGTGGCGGCCCTTGCCGGTGCGGTCGCGCTCGACCACTGCCGCGAGCAGCGCCGTGGCCCCCAGCAACGCCCCGCCGATGTCGGCGATCTGCACGCCGGGAAACGCGGGCAGCGCCGAAGGATCGCCGCCCAGGCCAATCACGCCCGTGCGCGAGAGGTAGTTGAGATCGTGTCCCGCGCGCTTGGCCAAGGGCCCCGTCTGCCCGTAGCCCGAGAGCGAGAGCATGATCACCTTTGGGTTCACGGCGGCGAGCTGCGCGTAGCCCAGCCCCATCTTGTCCATCACGCCCGGCCGGAAGCTCTCCACGACGATGTCGTAGGTGGCGAGCAGCTTCTTGAAGACGTCCGCGTCGGCGGGCTTGCGGAGGTCGAGCGCGATGGAGCGCTTGTTGCGGTTGAGGGCGAGAAATATCGCGTTCACGTCGCCGTGCAGGGGCGGCATGTGGCGCAGGTAGTCGCCGCCGGACTCCGGGTCCTCCACCTTCACCACGTCGGCGCCCAGGTCCGCGAGCAGCAGCGTGCAGTACGGCCCGGGCAGCAGCCGTGAGAGGTCGAGGATCTTCAAGCCGGTGAGCGAGCCCATGGGCACCCCAAGCGCGAGAACGAAAAAGGGGAACGGCCGGAGCCGCTCCCCTCGTTCATGATTGAAACGAAATGGTTAAGCGAGGAGCTTGCCGAGCTTCATGGCCAGGCCCATGTCCATGGGCTTGAACTTGAGCTTGCCGCTCATGGCCGCCATCTGCGCGTTGAGCTCCTTCTTGCGGATCTTGACGAAGTCGGCGTCGCCCACGGTCACGGTCATCTTCGACGCGCCGTTGAGGCCCTCGCTCACCCAGCCGTCGGCCTTGGTGAGATCGAGCGTCCACTTGCCGCCGGTGGGGCCGGTGACGTCGAAGTGGATGACGGCGTTGATCTCCTTCGCCAGCTCCGGCTTGGCCTTGAGGACCGTGGGGATCTCCTGCTCCAGGATGCTCTTCGGGGTCATGTCAGACATGTGCCGCTCCGTTTGGGCCCCCCGGAGGGAGGTCGTTGATTTGAAAGTCAACCGCGGCGCAACGTAGTGCTGTCACCGTGCCGCGTCAAGGCGAACCCGCGCCTTGGTAGCATGCGCGTCGGGAGGCGAACGATGCGCAGGGGCTGGGTGCTGGGCGTGTTGCTCACGGGGTGCGCGCACACGGTGGTGCTCGACTCGCAGCCGCCGGGGGCCCAGGTGGAGGTCGACGGCAACCTCATCGGCACCACGCCGGTGAGCTTCGTGGACCACGCCTCCATCCGGCGCACCTACGACGTGGTGCTCAAGCTGCCCGCGCACCGCACCAAGCGCGCGTCGCTGACGCAGCAGTTCCAGGTGACGACCCTCTGCTGCCCGGTGTTTCTCCCCGTGGGCTGGGAGCTTCCCGAGGAGCACTACACCTGGACGCTCGAGCCGGATGACGGCACGAAGCCTGCGGTGCCCGGGCTGACGAACGCGCCGCCGTGATTCCATGAAGCTGGCGTGGCTTTCTGGACACCCAGCTGGGCTATGCTTTTCGCCCTCGGAGGGCCCTCATGAATCGATGGTTGCTTGTCGCCGCTGCCGCTGTGCTGCTGGCAATCCCGCGGATCGCGCGCGCCGACGTTCCGCCGTACCAGCCCAGCGAGGACGCGTGCGCGCACACCACTGATGGCGGCGCGTGCAACATCAACCTCGACTACGACAACCCCGCCACCCAGGGCACGGGCTACGCCGACGGCGGCAGCGGCTTCTGCGAGGGCGGCGGCAGCTGCTCCATCACCCTCCCGACCTTGCCCTACCCCGACGGCGGCTACGACCCGAACGATCCCAGCATCGTTCCCGGCGGGACGGTGAGCTGCATCGCCAACTACAAGTGCTTCGAGGACGTGCCTTGCTTGCAGTGCGTCCCCTCCGCCGGCGGCACGACGACCGGCGGCACCACCACCGGCGGCTCGACCTCGACCTCGACCTCGACGTCCACGTCGACCTCCAGCTCGTCCACCACGACCGGCAGCTCGGGCTCGGCCGACGGCGGCTCGGGCAACGGCGGCTCGAGCGGCTGCAGCTCGGTGAGCGCGGTGGCGCCGTGGTTCCTGGCGCTGCTCATCCCGGTGCTCGTGCGCCGGAAGAAGGCCTAGACATGATCCGGCGATCGCTCGTCGTGGCGCTGGCGATGGCCGGAGTCGCCCTGGCGCCTCGCGTCGCGCGCGCGGACTCGCCGCCGTACCAGCCGTATGAAGACGCGTGCGCCACGACGGCGGACGGCGGCGCGTGCATCGTCGACCTCTCCGACGGCGCCGGCGCTTTCCAGGATGGCGGCGTGGGCCTCTGCGGCGGCAACGGCACCTGCGCCGAGCACGGCACCGCCACGCAGACGGACGCCGGCTGGGAGTGCTGCACCGACCGCGGCGACACCTGCTCGCCCATCCTCGGTCCGGGCAATTGCTCGGTGAGCGTCGACTGTGAGCAATGCCTCGTCGCGTCCGGCCCGCCGACGCAGGACTCGCCCGACGCGGGCTCGGGCAGCTCGAGCGGCTGCAGCACGGCCACCGCGGCCGCGCCCTGGCTGCTGGCGCTGCTCGTTCCAGCGCTGGTGCGGAGAAGGAAGTCGGCGTGACCGTCGCGGGCGCGATCACCACGGCGCTCGCGCCGCTCGACACCGCGCGCCGCGCCACCCTGGCTGTGCTCGGTGCGCCCGCGCGCCGGCTGATCGTCGACCGCGAGCTGCGCGTGCTGGTGGTGGGGCTCTCTTCGGTCGCCGCCGCGTTCGTGGGCGCGGTGTGGTTTCCCATGTGGATGCTGGCGCTGGGGCCCATCGTGCTCGGCGTGCCGCACCTGCTCTCGGACGTCCGCTACCTCATCGCGCGGCCGCTGCTCTACCGTCGGCGCGAGCTCGTGGCCGCCGTCGGCTTGCCGTTGCTGGCCACGGCGCTCCGTCCCGAGGCCTGGGTGGGGCTGCTCGCGGCGGTGGGCGCGGTGGCCTGCGCGCGCGGGAGCCTCGTGCGGCGCGCGGCGATCCTCGCTCCGGTGACGCTCGCGTACGCCGGCGCCTATCGCTTCCCGATGCTCGCGAACCTCGTGGTGCTGCACGCGCACAACGCGGTGGCGCTGGTGCTCTGGTGGATCTGGCGGCCGCGGCGGTTCGCGGCGCACGGGCCGATCGCGGCGGCCATCATCGCGGGCGCAGCCGTCCTGCTGCTCGGTGTGTTCTCACCGGCGCTCGCCGGGCCGAATACGGCCACGCCGCTCATTCGCTGGCTGGGCGAGCTCGCGCCTGGCGCAAGCCTCACGCTCGCGGTGCGCTGGCTGATGTGCTTCGCGTTCGCGCAGTCGGTGCACTACGCGCTCTGGCTGCGGCTCGTGCCGGATGACGACCGCGTGCGCCGCACGCCCCGCTCCTTCCGCGCCACCTTCGACGCCCTGCGCGCCGATCTGGGCATGCCCATCCTGGCGATTACGGTGGCGCTCGCGCTGGGCCTCGCGCTCTGGGGTGCGTGGGATCTCGCGGCGGCGCGCTACGGCTACCTGCGGTTCTCGGCCTTCCACGCGTACCTGGAGGTCGCCGCGCTCGCGCTCTGCGTGGCCGAGGCGCGAAGCCCGGGTGAGGCGCTGGCGTGAGCTTCTTCTGGGCCTGGCTGCGCGCCTTCGCGTTCACGCAGATCATCGAGGTGCCCATCTATCGTCGCGCGCTCGACGGCCGCACCGCCGTGGCCTTCGGCGCGAGCCTCGTCACCCACCCCATCGTGTGGCTGGCGTCGATCCCGCTGTCGCCGCGGCTGGGGCTCTGGCCGTACATCGCGCTGGCCGAGCTCTTCGCGTGGCTCGTGGAGGCGGGCTACATGCACCTCTTCGGCCTCAAGCGCGCGCTGATGTGGAGCGCCATCGCCAACGGCGCGAGCTTCGGGCTGGGCACGGCGGCCCACTACCTCTTCCCTGGCTCGCTCTGACGACTACCGCGCCTGCGGCTGGTTGCCGGTGAAGACCACCACGCTGATGCCCAGCGCCTCGCGGAGCTGCGCGTACTCGGCCGAGAGGCAGAACACCATCAGGTCGCGGATCTTGGAGCGCAGCGGCAGCCGCACGATGGTGCCCTGCTCCTTCTCCAGCACGCCCTTGGCCGCCTCGATGTTGGTGCAGAGCAGCGTGCCCGCGCGGTTGGCGGTGAGCTCGGCGCCTTCGACGAACGCGCGGACATCGCCCAGCGATTGCACCTTGAGGTAGCTGCGCACCAGCCGCGCCAGGGCCTGCTTCGCGGGGTCGGTGAGCGTCTTCTCGAGGTTGCGACGCTCGGCGTCCACCTGGCGCGGATCCGCCGTCACCTTGTACGACGGCGCCATGAGCACGATCGCCGCCTGGAAGATGGCCTCGAGCCGCTCGAGCGGGAGCACACGCGCGAGCGCCAGCTCCGGCCGCGCGAACGCGAGCGCCTTGCCCACGTGGAACTGCAGCTCCTTCTGCTGGCTCTGCTTGAAGAGGAGCCCGCCCGCCTTCATCGTCAGCGGCCAGGTGTGCAGCAGATCGATGAACTGGTCCTGGTCGGGCGGGATCTCGCCGCCCTGCCCGCGCATCTGGTTGCGCCGCGCGATGAGGTACGGCGAGTAGAACTCCATGCTGTCCAGGTGCAGCACGTGCGTGACGGTGCGGAACGTGTTGATGGCCAGCTCTTCGCCGGTGGCGAGATCGATGCGGTGCTTGCGCGCGTCGATGCGGTACTCGCCGAGCTTGTGCGCCCAGAGCATGCCCGCCTGCGTCTGCAGCAGGCTCAAGATCTCGCCGAGCGGCCCGCGGACCTTGGGGTGGAACAACATCTCCGCCCACATGCGGTCGGTCATGACCTTGTCTTTGGGCAGCGCCTCACGCCGCTTCGCGAACGGCGAGAGCTTGGTGAGGATCTCGCGCTCCTCCGCGCCGCCTTCGCCCAGCAGGTGCACCACGCTCTGCGCGGCCACGTAGGCCTCGTCGTACTCCTTGCGCAGCGCGTGCAGCTTGGCGAGTGAGCTCGCCGCCTTGCCCGGGTTGGCGGTCTGCGGCAGCGCCTTGCGGTACGCGGCGATGGCCTTCTCCTGGCCCTCGGGCTGCTCGGCGGCGAGCTGGGCGTACAGCTCCAGCGTGGCCACGTCATCCGGGCTGGCCTTGGCGACCACCTCGTACGCCATCATCGCGGCCGCGGGGTTCTTCAGCACGCGCATGTACAGATCGGCCAGCGTGCGCCAGAGCGCCATGCGGGCCTGGTGCGTCTCCTCCGTCTTGGGGAGCCGCTTGATCATCGCGGCGTAGTTCTCCTCGAGCTTCTTCCACTGCTTGCGCGCGGCCAGCAGCTGCTCGATGGCGGAGAACGCGTTCACGAACTTGGGATCGACGTCGAGGCACTTGTTGAAGGCCTCGATGGCCTTGTCGTCGTCCTTCATCTCGTCGCGGTAGATCTCGGCGAGCGTGTAGTAGCCGCGCTTGCGCGAGCCCTGGTCCGCCGAGACATCCTGGTGATCGAGCACGCGCTCGAGCATCTCCACGGCCTTCGAGCCCTGGTGCGTGTCGCGGTAGAGCGCGAGAAGCTGATCGAGCGTGGCGAGATCGTCTTCTTTGGCCTTGAGCGCGTTGTTGAAGGCGTCGATGGCGCCGAAGGGATCGTTGAGCTTGTCGCGGCTGAGCTTGGCGATCGCGGTGTGCATCTCGAAGAGCTCCTGCCCCTCGAGCACCTCCGACAGCTTTCGCCGCAGCGTGAGCGCCTTCTCGTACTGCCCCAGCTCCTCGGCCAGGGTGATCATCGCCCGCTGGCTGGCCTCGTGCTGCGGATCGATCGCGAGCGCTTTCTCGAAGTAGTTGAGCGCGCGCTCCTGCTGCTTCACCTTCAGGCAGATCTCGCCGAGCTGCCAGTAGATCTCCACGACCTCGAGGTCGGTGAGGTCCTCGCGGTGCTGCAGGAGGATGGTCTGGTAGACCTTGTTGGCCTCCTCGAACTCGCCGGAGCCGACGAGCAGGTGGCCCAAGCCCTCGAGCGCGGGCAGGTACGTCGAGTCGAGCTCGTACGCGCGCCGGTAGCCCTCGAGCGCCTTCTTCTGCTTGCCGAGCTTCTCGCAGACGTAGCCGAGTCGATAGAGCTGCCGGCAGAGGTCCTTGCCCACGTCGGGCCCGTCGGAGACCTTTTCGCCCAGGCGCACGCCCACGATGTCGAGCATCTGCTCGGCGCGCTCCCAGTTCTCCTTGGCCACGTAGATGTCGGCGAGGGGCCGCGCAGCCGCGAGCGAGTCGGGGCTCACGCGCAGCGCTTCTTCGTAGTACGTGGCGGCCTCGTCGCGGTCGTCCTTCTTCTCGCGATAGAAGTCGGCGACGGCGATCCACGCGGCGGTCTTCTCCTCCGCGTCGAGCGTGGCCTTGGCCTCGGCGATGAGGGTCTTGAGGTAGCCGTCCTCGTCGCGCTCGAGCTGGAAGATGCCCTTGAGCTGCCGCAACGCAGGCAGATACGCGGGATCGATCTGCAGGGCGCGCTGGTAGGCGGCCTTGGCGCTCCCGGAGTCGAGGAGCATGTCCTCGTGGATCTTGCCCGTGCGCTGCCAGAGCTCCACGGCGCGCGTGCCGCGCTCGATCTCCGCCTCGCGCTGGAGCATGTCGAGCGCGAAGGGCCAGTTGCCGCTGCGCTCGTACAACACGCCCAGCGCGTGCATGGCGCCCTTGCTGCGCGGGTCCATGTTGAGCGCCTGGTTGTAGACCTCGGCGGCGCGGTCGACGCGGGAGAGCTTGTGGTACCAGACGTCGCCCTGCTCGATGAGCAGGTCCACGATGTCGGGCACGGCGGCGGCAGGAATGATCGACAGGTGCCGGTCGTAGATCTGCACCAGCTCGTCCCAGCGGCCCTGCGCGCGCTTGAGGCGCTCCAGGTCCTTGATGGCCTGGGTGTTGCGCGCGTCGAGCTCGAGGACACCGACCAGGCACGCGTCGGCGTTGGCGAGGTTCTGGTACTTGTCCTCCCAGATGGCGGCGCACTTGAAGAGGATCTTCACGCGCTCTTTGGCGTCGGTGACGAACTCGAGCTGCTGGTTGTAGACGCCGAGCAGCTCCGCGCTGCGATCCAGGCGCGTGTAGATCTTCTCGAGGGCGCTGATGCTGTCGCGGTGCGTGGGATCGAACTCGAGGGCCTGCCGGTAGCCGGCGATGGCGGCCTCGTCGTCCTGCAGATCGCGCTCGTAGATCTCGGCGACGGCGTGCTGCAGCTCGGCGCGCTCGCTGGGGTGCTGCGCGAGGTCGCGGGCGCGGATGAGCTGCTGGGTGAGATCCTCCCAGCGCTTCTCGCGCTTGAGGATGGTGGCCAGCACGTCGATGGTGGCGCGATCGGCCTCGAGGTTCAGCGCGCGGTGCAGGGCCTCGATGGCGCTGTCGGTGTCCTTGCGCTTCTCGTCGTGGACGCGCGCGATCTCCCGGAGGATGACCTTGCGCTCGTCGATGGAGCCCGAGACCTCGAGCTTCTGCTCCAGGCTGGCGATGTAGTCGGAGTCCTTGCCACGTCGGCTGTGCATCTTGCCGAGCATGTCCAGCGCGGTGCGGTTGGCGGGGTCGAACTCGAGGATCTTGCGAAGTGAGGCCTCGGCGGCCTCGGGCTCGTCGAGGTGCTCGTCCTGGATGCCGGCGAGGCCGGCGTAGGCGAGCTCGGCCACGGAGCCCTTGGGCGCGTTCTCCGCGACCTCCTCGTAGACCATCGACAGCTCTTCCCAGCTCTCGTTCTCGCCGGCGAGCGTGTTCAGCGCGGCCCGAACCTCGTCATCCTGCGGCTGCTCGCGGAACGCGCGGCAGTAGGTGATGAACGCGAGGTCCTTCTGGCCGAGCTTCTCGATCTGCAGCTTCGCGGTCTCCTTGAGGAGCGCGAGGTGCTCGGCGGCGTCGGTGACTGCCGGCAGGAAGCGATCGGTGGTGGTGGTGTAGCGGCGCCAGTCGCCGAGCTCCTTGGCGAGCGAGCGCAGCTGTTCGAAGGCCAGGCGGTTCTTCGAGTCGACGGTGAGGATCTTGTCGTACGCGGCGAGCGCCATCTCGCGCTTCTTGAGCTGCACGGTCCACGTCTCGGCGACGCTGAACAGCGTGTTCACCGCCTCCTCGACCTTCCCCGCCTGCTCGGCGAGGCCCGCGCGCAGCTCCATGGCCTTCACCTGGTCGGCGAAGGCGCCCAGCTTGCGGAAGAGCTCCTCGGCGCGGAGCAGATCGGCCTCCACGTGCGGCTCGACGTCGAGCACGCGCCGGGCGGCGTCCATGGCCTCGTCCTTGCGGCCGGCGGCGGCGAGCACTTCACCGAGGCGCAGGCGGACCAGCTTCACGCCGGCCTGGTCGTCCTGAACCGGGATGAGGCGGCGCAGCATGGTGACGAGGTCGTCGGTCTTGCCGAGCTTCTCGTAGATGTCGCGCAGGCTCTCGAGGGCGTGCTTGTGCCGCGGGTCGCGGTCGAGCACGGCCTTGAAGGCCACCACGGCCTCGTCGAGCTGGTCCTGGTGCTCGAAGAGCACGCGGCCGAGCTTGTCGGACAGCCGCACGATCTCGCGCGGGTCGACGGTAAACGAGAGCCGCTTCTTGAGCAGATCGGCCAGCGGCTGCCAGCGCTGGGTGTCCTCGTAGAGGCCCTCGAGCGCGAGGAATGCGGGCTCACTGCGCGGGTTCTTCTCCAGCACCTGCTGGTACAGGTCAATGGACTGCGTCTGGTCGCTCAGGCCGTGGCCGGCCACCTGCGCCATGCGCGCGAGCACGCGCTCGCGATCCTGCGGCGGCGCGATGTCGCGCTGCATCTCCATCACGCGGTATAGGCGATCCCAGTGCTGGGCGGCGTCGTAGAGCTTCTCCAGGCCGCGCAGTGCGGGCATGGACTTGGGGTCGATCTTCAGCACCTGCTCGAAGGCCTCGGCAGCCGCGTCGGGGCGCTCGAGCTTCTCGTCGAGCACCTGGCCCAGCGCGAGCAGCTGGTTGGCCTTCTCGCGCGGCTCCTCGAGCACCTCCGCCGAGCGGCGCAGCACCTCCACGAGCTTGTCCCACTGCTGCTCGGCGCGGTACGCGCGATCGAGCGCGGGCAGGGCCTGCACGCCGGTCTTGGGATCGAGCGCGAGCGACTGCTCGAAGAACGGCAGCGCCTCGTCGGGACGGTCGAGCTTCTGCTCCAGCAGCGTGCCGGCGCGGAAGGCGATGTCGGAGGCGGCCTGCTCGTCGCGCACGCGCGGCAGCTCCTCCTCGTACAGCGCGACCAGCTCCTCTTCGCTCTCGGCGGCGGTGGCCACGCGCTCCAGGGTGCGGCGGAGCTGGGGATCAGTCGGGTCCTCGCGGAAGGCGCGGCAGAGGGCCATGAAGGCCAGCTCGGGCCGGTTCTGACGCTCGGCGCGCAGCGTGGCCAGCTCGGTGTAGATGCGCTTCTTCTCGAAGCTGTCGATGGCGTTCGCGGCGCGCGTGTCGAGCAGCTGGGCCAGCTTGGCCACGTTGTTCGCGTGCCGGTAGGCGATCTCGAGCGCGGCGGCGGCCTCGTCGAGCTGCGGCTCCTTGGCGAGGATCTGCTCCAGGCGCGCGACCACGTCCTCGTTGTCGGGCTTCTGCTCGAGGAGCTCCTTGTAGAGCGCGAGCGCGCCGGAGCGATCCTGCAGCTTCAGCTCGCGAAGCTCGGCCAGGCGGCGCTTGAGCTGCATGGCCGTGGCGGCCTGCTTGTCGGCGTCGGCGAGGGCGAGCTCGCGCACGAGCACGTCGGCGAGCTCCACCCAGCGCTCCTGCTTCACGCAGAGCGCGTCGAGGCGGTTGAGCGCGGCTCGGTCGTCTTGCTTCACCTCTTGCAAGAGGCGATGCAGCGTGGCGATGGCGCCCGCCGGATCGCGCATCTTGTCTTCCTGCAGCTCGGCCATGCGCAAGAGCAGCGCGGCGCGCTGGTCGTCGTTCTCGGCGAGCGAGAGCTTGCGACGGAAGATCTCCAGCAGCGTCTCGAACTCGCCCTGATCGCGCAGCAGGATCGAGAGCTGATCGAGCGCCTCGGTGTCCGCCGGGCGGATTTCCAGAATGCGCAGGTACGCATCCGCCGCGCGGTGCAGATCGTCGAGCGGGCCGCGGTTGAGCGCGGCCTGGGCGCGGTAGAGCGCGATGCGCGCGTCGTCCGTGGTGGCACGCGCGAGCACCTCGCTGATCAACGCCTCGAGCTCCTCGTGCGTGCCGGCGCCTTCCACGTACTCCTGGGTGGCGGCGAGCGCCTCCACGTCATCCGGCATCTCGCGCAGCGCGCGCGAGGCGGCCACGAAGGCCATCTCCGGCGAGCCGAGCGGCCCGCCGTACACCTCGGCCACGCGACGCAAAAGGATCGCGCGCTCCACGGGCGGCGCAGCGGCCGCGCGGGCCTCGAGCACCTGCACCAGGCGCTGGTGATCGCCGCCTTCGCTGAACACCGGCTCCAGCGCGAGCGCCGCTTCCGTGCGCAGCGCGCCTTCGCTCTTGGCCATCTCTTCGAGCGCGCTCACGGCGCCGGCGTGACCGGGCTTGGCCGCGAGCACCTTGCGATAGAGCTCGAACGCGCCGCGCGGATCCGACAGCCGCTGCTGCATGAGCTTGCCCAGGCGCACCTGGAGCTCGAGCGCTTCTTCCACCTTGCCCTGCTGCTGCGCGAGCGCGATCTCCCGGCCCATGTGCGTGGCCAGCTCGTCCCAGCGCTCGGTGCCCGCGAGCAGCTCGTGCAGCGCGGTCATGGCGTTGGGATCGGAAGGCTCGAGCTGCAGGAGCTGCTGGTACGCCTCCACGGCCGCGCCGGGATCGGCGAGCTTGTCCTCGCAGAGCGTGGCCAGCTCGTAGAGCAGCTCGCGCTTCTTGCGCGAGTCCTGCTCGAGCGCCACCTGGCGGCGGAACACGTTGCCCAGCTCGATGAGCGCGTTGGAGCGCCGGTAGATGCGCGAGAGCGCCTCGAGCACGTTGGCGTCGTCGGGCTCGAGCCTGGCGACTTCTTCGAGCGCCTTGGCGGCTTGATCGAGCGCGCCGAGGCGGTTTGCGTAGAGCGACGCGAGGCCGCGCCACAGCGTGACGGCGAGCTCCGGGTGCGCGTTGCGCTCCAGCTCGTCGTGGTAGGCGCCAGCGAGATCCTCGAAGGAGCCGGTGTCGGCGGCGAGGCGCTCCAGATCTTCGCGGATGGACTCCTCGCCGGGCGCTTCACGGAACGCGCGCAGCTTGAGCGCGAACGCGAGCGGCTTCTGCCCCAGCGCCTCGCGCAGGTTGGCGACCTCTTGCAAAAGCGCCATGCGCTGCTCGGGCGCGGCGGCGGGCAGGCGGGCCTCGAGGACGTCGGCGAGCCGGCGCGAGTCGCTCATCGCGCGGTACACGGGCTCGAGCAGCTTGGCCGTATCGACTTTCACCACCTCGACGGCGAACAGGCGCTCCAGCCCTGCGACGACATTGGCGTCGTTGGGAGCCTCGGCGAGGGCGATGGCGTAGGCGTCGACGGCCTCGTGCGCATCGGCGTCCTTCTCGAGCAGGGCTGCGCGACGCAGCAGGTACACCTTGCGCGTGTTGCCTTCGGTGAGATCGGCGAGCGCGCGCAACACGTCGGCGTGCTCGCGCGACTTCTTCAAGCGCGGATAAATCGCGTCGAGCAGCTGCCAGGCCTTGAGGTTCTTGCCGTCGAGGGCAATGACCTCGCGCAGCGTCTCCACGGCGCCGGCCTCGTCGGCCATCTGGTCGCGCGCGGCGGCCGACTGCAGGAGCAGCTGCACGCGCTCCTCGGGCGTCTGCGCGAGCTGCGCCTTCTGCCGATAGAGCGCGGCCAGGTTCTGCGCGTTCTGGCTCTTCTCGTAGAGCTTGGTCAGCGCATCCAGCGCTTCACGATCGCCGGGGCGCTTCTCGGTGAGGCCCTTCCAGAGCTCGATGGCGCGCTCGGTCTGGCCGAGCTGCGCGCGGAGCGAGGCGGCGCGGCGCCAGAGGGCGTCGGAGAGCGAGTCCTCGTCCTCGTCCTTGGCGGCGTCCTCGTAGATCTCGGTGAGCTCTTCCCAGGCGTTGGTCTCGCGCGCGAGCTTCTCCAGCTCCGGGATGAGGGTGCGGCGATCCACGCGCTCGGCGAACGCGCGGCAACCGCTCATGAACGCCATGTCGGGCTGCGAGAGGTCGCGCTGGTAGATGGTGCGGATCTCGCCGTACAGCTTCGACTTGATCTCCGCGCTGGCGGTCTTGAGCAGCGCCTCGCGCAGCGCGATGCGGCGGGGATGATCGCCGACTTTTTCGAGCACGGGATCGAGCAGCTTCAAGGCCTCGCCGGCATCGGGCGCGCCCGACTTCACCCACGCCTCGAGCGCGCCGCGCGTGCCCACGTGCGCGGGATCGGCCTGGATCACCTGCTCGAAGAGCAAGAGCGCCGAGGTGAGATCGCCGAGCTGGGTGCGCTTGAGCTCGGCCAGACGGAAGGTGAACTCGCGGCCCTGGGGGCTCGGGCCCTCCTGCGCTCGACGAAGCTCGAGCGCGTACGCGAGATCGTGCGGACGCTGGAGCTTCTCGTAGAGGCGATCGAGCGCGGCGGCGCAGTCTTTGTCGTGCGGATCGAGCTCGGCCAGGCGGCGGTACGCAGACGCAGCGCCTTCCGGATCCTTGAGCACGCCCTCGTAGAGCGCGCCGGCCTCACGCAAGAGCGCGGTCTTCTCGCTGTCGTCGTAAACGACCTCGGCGAGCGCGCGGCAGGTCTTGGCCAGATCGGCGAAGGCCTCGGTGGCGCGGTAGAGGCGGTGCAGGCCACGCAGGGCGTCGAGGTTCTGCGGATCGACGACGAGCACGCGGTTGTACGCGCTGATGGCTCGCGCGCGATCGTTCAGGCGGCGCTCGCAGACCTCGGCCACCTCGCGGTGCAGCGGAATCGCAGCGGCACCGGTGGCGAGATCGGCGCACTCGCCCACCACGTCGGCGTACTCGCCGATGCAGTCGGCCTCCTCGGCGGCTCGGCGCGCGGCCAGTCGCAGCGCGGCGTCGCTCGACGCGAACCGCAGCGCGCGGCCCAACTTTCCAAACGCCAGCTCGGGCTGGCGCAGGTCGTTGGAGTACACCTGCGCGGCGCGCTTGAGCGCGGCGACCTTGTCGGCCACGGGCTCGGCGGCGTCGCTCAAGACCTCGAGCGCGAGCACCAACCGGCGGTGCTCCTTGATGGCCTCGTAGGCGGGGATGAGCGCGCGCGCGGCCTTCTCGCGCAGCTCGCTGTCATTGAGCAGGTTCTCGAGCGAGGTCAGCGCTTCAGGATCCGACGGCCTCACGGCCAGGATCTCAGCGTAGCCACGCACGGCTGCGTCGCGGTCTCCCAAGGATGCCTCCAGGATGCGCGTTCTCCGAAGATTGAGTCGCGAAACTTTCTCGGTGTCGCCGCGGGCCTCGGCGAGCTTGCGCTCGCGCGTGAGAACCCGCTCCAGATCCTGGAAGCGGCGGGCGCTCTCCAGGGCCTTGGCGAGCCGCGGCAGGTACTGCTCTTCATCGGCGCCGGCGGCGATGGCTTCTTCAATGGCCTGGGCGGCGTCGCTGTGGCGCGCGAGGCGCTCCAGCACGTCGGCGAGCGAGGCGAGCAGCCCGGCCCGCTCCTCGTCGCCCTTCTCCGCCGCCAGCGCGGCGCGGAGCAGCTGCTCGCACTCCACCCAGCGATCCTGCTTTTGATATATCGCGAGCAGGCCACGCGAGGCCGCCAGGTTGTCGGCCTGGCGGGTGAGGACGCTGCGGTAGGCGTCGGCGGCGCTCTGGGGCTCGCCGCACATCTCGGCGAGCTGGGCGGCGCGGAAGGCGAGCGCCACGGCGTGCTCGGTGTCGTCCTTCTCGTTGGCGGCGAGCTCCAGCCAGAGCTGCACCACCTGCACGCTCGAGCCGAGGTCGCGCGCGAGCCGGCCGATCTCGCGGGCGATGGGCTCGCTCGCGGGCAGCTCGCGGCTGGCGGTCATGAGCGTGGCCAGCGCGGCGCGGTTGTCCACGAGCTGCTGCTCATTGAGCTCGGCGACTTGTAGGAACAGCTTCTCGCGCACGACGGCGTTGTCGGTATCCGCGAGCACGGTCTCCAGCGAGCGCACCGCGCGGTGGAAGTCGCCGCCCTGCTTCTGGTGCGGCAAGAGCGCCGCGGCGATCTTCGACGGCTTCACGCCCTTCTGCGCCAGCGCTTCCAGGCGCGACATGACCTCGGGCGCGCCCGGGTTCGCCTCGAGCAGCTTGAGCAGCCCGGTGAGCGCCTTCTCGGGCTTGCCCAGCTCCTCACCCACGAGGTCGAGGCGCGCCAGGCTCCACGTCAGCGCGTCGCGCGGGCTCTGGGCCAGGCCGGCGAGCTTCTCGGCGGCGTCGGCGGCGAGCTCCCAGTTCGAGAGCGCACGCGCCACGCGCGAGAGCGCCTCCCAGGTCTTCACGTCGGCGGGATCGAGCGCGAGCAGCTTCTGGTACGCGTCGAGGGCCTTCTTCGGCTCGGCGCCCTGTTCTTCCAGCTTGGCCGCGAGCTGCGCGAGGAGCCGGCGCTGCTGCACCGGGTCCTTCTCGGCCGCGACGCGCGCCTCGAGGTTCGCCACGATCTCTTGCGCCGCGCCTGCCCGCTGCAGCAGGCGCTCGATGGCGGCGTGGGCCTCGTCGTCCTGGGCGTCCTCGCTGGCGACCTGCCGCCAGAGCGAAAGCGCCTGCTCGGGCGCCGCCAGGTACTGCTCGAGCACCGCCGCGAGCCGCTTGCGAAGCACGAAGCGCTGTGCCGCGGGCGCGTGATCCGACGCGAGCTTCAGCGCGCGCGCCGCGAGGTGCCAGCTGCCGCTCTTCTCGGCCCAGATGGAGAGCTGATCGACGACGGTCAGCTCACCGGGCGCGAGCACCAGCGCGCGCGCGAGCAGCCGCGCCACCTCGGCGGGTGGCGCGCCCTCCAGCGCCTGCAGCGACGCGAGCCGCGCCAGCCGCTCGGCCTGGGCCGCCGGCGTGGCCAGCGTGGCTGCGGTGCGCTCCCAGAACTCGCGCTGTTCCTGCGGCTCGCCGTCGGCGAAGAGCGGCTCGAAGGGCGCCACGTCGGGCGCGAGCGCAGGATCCGCGCGGAGCGCCTCCAGCACCTGGGCGCGCGCCTTCTCCGGCTGGCTGAGCGACTTGGCGTACAGCCCCGCGAGGAGCAACCGCACGGTCCCGCTGCGACGCGCGGCCGGCAGCGCCGCCAGGTGCGCCTCCCAGAGCTGCGCGGCGTCGGCGACCTTGCCATCGTCGATGAGCAGCTCGGCGGCGAGGCTCGTCGCGTCGGAGCGCGTGGGATCGAGCTGGGCGGCCTTGGTGAACGCGGCCAGCGCATCCTCGCGGGCGTTCAGCGGCGCGAGCTTCACCCGGCCCACGCGCACCCAGAGCTCGGCCTGGGCGAGGCGGTCCTGCGTCTCG
This sequence comes from Deltaproteobacteria bacterium, assembly GCA_018266075.1. Lineage (GTDB taxonomy): Bacteria > Myxococcota > Myxococcia > Myxococcales > SZAS-1 > SZAS-1. Next base: position 84,291 of record JAFEBB010000030.1, read on the forward strand.
CGCGTCAGCTTCTCGAGCTGCTGCGCGAGGTGCGCGAAGTCACCCTTGGCCTCGGCGCCGCGCTCGATGAACTCGCGCAGCTGCGGCATGGCCGGATAGAGCAGCGCGCACTTGGTGAGCGCCTCTTCCACGCGGGCGTCGCGGTTCGGGCCGTCGTCGAAGACGAAGTAGAGCTGCGCGACCCGGAGCTGCATCGCGCCCGCGCGCTTGCGGTCGCGCTCCTCGGGCGCCTTGGCGCGCAAGGTGCGAACCTCTTCGTTCCAGCCCGCGGCCACCGCGTCGAGCCGGGCCAGCGCCGCTTGCGCGCGCGCGTGATCGGCCTGAATCGACAGCGCCGCCTGCGCCGCCTCGCGCGCCTGGGGAAAATCGGCGGGCCACTCGCTGAGCAGCTCCGACAGCTCCGCGTACGCGTCGGCCAGCCCCTCGCCGCCGAAGGTGTGCCGCTCGTCGTGCAAGAGCGAGAGCGCGGGGCGCAGCTGCCGCTGGGCCAGGAGGAGCGCGCGCGCACGCTGGATGGGCCCGCGCTCGTCGGGGACCAGGCGGAACGCGCGCAGCAGATCGAGCGCGGCGCGACCGGGCTGGCGGAGCTCACCCTCGGCGAGCGACGCCGCGTCCATCAGGCGCTTGGCGGCCTCGGGCGCGCTCTCCTCGCGTGCCCAGCGCTCGTGCAGCTCGCAGAGCGCGGCGAAGTCGTTGCTCGACTGCAGCAGCTCCAGCCAGAGCTTGCGCGCCTCGGCGTGCTTGGGCGCCATGGCCAGCGCGCGCTGCAACAGCGCCTTGGCCCGCGGCGCGTCGCGCAGCGGCTCCACGCAGAGTGAAGCGGCTCGCACGAGCGCGTCGGCCACCTGCTCCGGCGACATCGCCAGCGCGGCGCGCTCTTCCCAGAGCCGCACCCGCTTCTCGTGCTCGCCCGCGCGCGCGTAGGCCACGTCGAGCGCGTGCACGGGCTCGTTCGCCTCAGGCGCTTCGTCGGCGGCGAGCTCGAGCTGGCGGAGCTCGTTGGTGGCGGTGGCAGAGTCGGTCAAGGTGCACACCTGCGCAGTTTGGCGAGCCCGGCGCAGGTGCCACCCGACGCGGTCCAGAATGGGCCGCGCAGGCTGGGAAACCGGCTCGGCCGGGCCGACCCAAGCCACGAGAAATTGGACTGAACTTTAGGACGCAAACGCCCGATCAGGCAAACCCCGCGCGCTGCGAAAAGTCGAGCGTCGGAGCGGCTAGAACGTGTAGCGCACCAGCGGCTGGAGCATCACGCCCAGGCCCTTGTTGCTGAGCCCAAAGGAGCCGTCGGCCTCGAGGCCCACCGAGAAGTGCCGCAGGTGGGTGAAGTACTCGATGCCCGGCCCGCCAAAGACGAGCAGCTCGTTGGACAGCATGTTCTTGGGCGCCACGATGGAGAAACCGGCGCCCGCGCGCACGAAGAAGAAGAGCCGCTTCACCGCGCCGGCGTCGCCGCCGATGGCGATGTTCAAGCGCGCGTCGGCGGCGAGCGTGAGCTGGGTGAAGTTGCCGTGCGGGCACTGGGCGTTGGCCGCGGTCCCGTTGGTTGGGTTCGACACGCTGCTCGTCGCCGTGGGGTCGCAGGTGCCGTAGTACGTGGACGGCGTGTTGGCCGCGCTGCCCCAGGCGAGCACGCCAATCGCGAACATCGGCGTGGGCTCGAAGCCGAGCTCGAAGCCGCCCGACTGCCCCATGGCCATGCCGGCCTTGCCCGAATTGGTCAGCTGGCTCGTGGTCGGGTCGGGCGTGTAGACGCTGCCGCCCGGGCTCAGCGTGAGCGCGAGGCCGGTGGACGCACCGATAAAGAAGCCGTGCTCCACCTCGTTGATTTTTGGGCCCGTCTTCTGCTCGATGGGCGCGGCCGAGAGCGGCGTCGACTCTTCTTCTTCGGAGCCGCCCGCTGCGTCCTCGGCGAACGCGGTCGCGCTCGAGAAGAGGATCAAGGCTGCGCAAAACCACGTGCGGCACATGTTGCCTCGCTGATGCCGAATCGAGTGAAGTCCCAACTGGCCCAAAATGAGAGGGGCGAGGCTAGCCAACGCGCCCCGCCCCAGGCAAGTGTGGACCCGCGTCAGCGGGCCCACATCTGATTACCCGCCGCTCTTGTTCAGAATGATCGGGTAGGTGACCTGCACGATGCCGCCGCCCTTGGGCTTGGGGAACAGCCAGCTCTTGAAGCGCTGCGCGACGCACTGCTCGAGCTCGGGGTTGTTCATGTTGCTCTGGGCGACCTTGCTCATCTGCACCGTGCCCTCAGGCCCGATGACGAAGCTGATGGCCACCTTGCCCGCGAGGTTCGGGAAGCGGGTGAGCTGCATCTCGTAGCAGTACTGGATCTGCTGGCGGTTGCGGTGGATGACCTGGCGGATGAGCTCCTTGTCGAGCGAGCCCATGACCACGGCGTTGTCGTTGCTGATGCCGA